>MFJM01000043.1:0-5198 GCA_001779205.1 Candidatus Gottesmanbacteria bacterium RIFCSPHIGHO2_02_FULL_39_14 | reverse complement strand
GCCTGTTTTAGCCGACCCGGTAGCCTCGCCAAAAATAATCTCCGGACTGTTGAATGAAGGTCTTACTAAAATCACCAAGGAAATAACCGTCAGAACCACTCCCATCCCTGCCAAAATCAGAGGAAATTTATAAAGAGAAATTAATGAAGAAATCTTCTCAACATTAACCAGAGGCAAATCTTTCCCTTTGTCCGCCATACCTAACCTATATCACGATCTTCATGGTTTCGTCCACCTTGACAATCCTTCTTTCATGTTATAACATCGTCATTACAATTATGCGAATTCAAACCGTTTTCAAAGCCGGCAACAGCAATGTCGTGGCAATCCCCAAAAACCTCTCTGAAGAATTGCAAATAAAACCCGGCCAAAAAGTAAGAGTTGAAAAAAGTAGTGATGAAGATGCCATCATCATTAGAAAAACCGCCAATTCCAAAACAGCCAAAACAAAACCGATTACCAAAGAATTCAAAAACTGGTTAGACAAAGTTTTAGAAGAAGATAAGGAAATCTTGGATGAGCTGGCAAACCGTTAATATCGAACAGGTCTATTATATTCATCAAGCGATGATTAAAAAAGCCGGCACCAAAGCTTCAATCCGTGATTTCGCTCTCCTCCATTCCGCAGTCGAACGGCCAAAAGCAACTTTTGATGGTAAAGAGCTCTATCCCTCTATTTTCTTAAAGGCTGCCAGTCTGCTTCAATCTCTTTGTCTTAATCATCCCTTCACCGATGGTAATAAACGGACGGCCTGGCTTGCTACAAAAAGATTATTAAAGATTAATGGGTACCATCTTAAAGCCAAAAAAATGGAAGCTGCGGATTTTATGGTTGAAGTCGATAATCAAAAGCCTGACATCACCCGAATCTCCAAATGGCTTAAAAACCACTCTATCAAAATATAAACCTCTATATCATCTTCTCACTCCAGAAGAAAGTACAGTCTCCCCTCCAAAATCGCCAAGACTATACCCATCTTGGCTCTTTCGCCTTCATACCCCTCAACATTGCCGAAGTTACAGATTGTCTATTTTCTCCAACAAAAACCATCCCATGACCGGCTAATTTCACTCCAATTACTTTACCATTCAAAGGGTGCTCATCACTTGCGGATTGAATAAAATTTTCTGAAAGAAAAAGCGCACTCAACAAAGCCTTTGCCCCATTTCTCGATCCGCATGGTACATCTGTATCTGGAACAACATCAGGATCAGGGGTAACAATCTCTAACAAATCTGTATTAACCGACTCTTCATCTTCGTGAACATGCGCATGGTCGATAGTTATATCAGCTTTTAAATCACTTTGTTTGACTGGTATTTTGCCATGCAAGTTAAATTGATCATTTAACCAACTCATAAATGCCTGATAAGTTTTAATCCCATATTTTTTGGCCATCTGAAGGGCAATAACCACTTGTAAATTTTCGAAAGTTTCTACAGATCCGTCAGCATATTTTATTGGTTTTCCTCTTCCTTCAATTACTACATTTCTACCTCCCGGTATAGGCACGACATACCCGTTTTTTGTGATATGAGATACCGGTGTTAAATGACCATCGATAGGATCAGGATTCCATTTTACTTTTTTTCCTCCAGATGGAGTAACCACGTATACTCCTAAATCAGGCAAGTATTGTCCACGCATACTTTCTCCAATAGCACTCTTATTAATTGCAATCATCAATAGCCTTATAAAATAATACGGAGCGTATCTTCTAAGATTTACCTCATCCTCAATTAAATGCTGCTCAAATAAATCTTGTGCCGCATGCCAATTTTCTCTGTGATGAGAAGATTCAGCCCATTCTTTCCAGGGCAACCAGGGTCTGCCATCTTCTTCTTGATAATCTTCTCTCTCTGTGACAAAATCTGCCCCATAATGATTTAAAGTCCGGAAAATTACTTCATCAAATATCTCATCCTGACTTCCCTCTATAATGGCATAATTACCTTGCATACTCATCCATAAAGCTCTACCTATACTGTTTTTGTAAGGATTACCCTCAAAAATTACACCGTTATGACAAGCTCCTCTAACCAATTGCTTTCTTGCCACATGAAAATCTATATTTTGAGGGAATCGTTTGACAGTATTTAGATAGAATAATAGAGGCTTTTGATGGCGTAATGAAAGATACAAAGGGAATGAACTATGATTTAACCAATCCCACTCACCACCTCCAAACATAACTATCATTTTAGAGAACATTTCTGGTTGAGCATCTTTTCCCGGTAAGGGTACCAAAGTATTATCTAAAGCCGGAGAAGTAAGTCTTCCAACTAAATCATCAAAGATTTTCTGCTGAAGAGATGAAAAAGGTTCTCCACTCCTTGACAAATTAAACGGAGTATAACTCCACGTATATTTATCTTCTTTTCCCACCAAATATGGTATAAGTATCTCTGGTTTTTGTTGCCAATAAGGTCTAGATCCTTCAAGATCTGTCATCCTTAAATTCTATTAAACTTATTTCATTCCCCAAATTTATCAGCTTAATATTAGAGTCTTAATACCAAATTCGGGGAGAATGCACAAGAGGAAACTTAATATTTTAGTACCGGTACCGGTGAAATTGAATCCAATATCGGATAAATTCTTTTAGTCACACAGGCCCCGCCCATGCATCCGTTAGGACAATCATATATCTTTTCCGTCCAAGTCAAATTAGTAGCGTCAATTTGATCCGCCTGGCAAATATTCTCCCTTACCTGGTTAACTCCTTCAGCACATTGATCAAAAACTGTAATATATCCCGGACCATTAGGATTGTTATATGAAACAGATCCTCTGCCGTAAATATTTACTCCGTCGGAATCCCGGCAATTTCTGGGAATTTTACATTCACCATCAATCAAGCTTCCTGGACAATAGGAAAATACCGCAGGTGTCGGTGTACGGTAAATGCGAATAGTGGGAGTCGGCCTGCCGACGTAACTCGAAATTGTATAACCTATACAGTCGTAGCCTTTCCTATGGCGATTTTCTGTATTTGAATAACTTGAATTTTCATCATCCCGGCTCTGCCATGTATCAGTAGCAAATTCACTACATAACTTATACTCTCTATCTCTTACTATTACATAATCATACGCTTTACCTGTTTTCGGATCGGATAACTTCAAACTTCCGGACAACAATCTCAAATCATCGGGTAAATACCCATTATTCCTGTAATAATCCTCAATTTTGTACTTAATCGTATTAAAATTAGACAGTCTCTCACTATCCAGTTTTTCCAAGCGGCTGGAAATCGGGGTACCTACCAGTTTGAATCCGCCGATCAATACCCCCAAAGTCACTACTCCTAAAACTGTAATAAAAATGTAATATTTACGCATAGACCTTTCTTTCTTCCTTAACTTCATTTAGTAAATAAGCAAATATCAGTCCGGCCACCAGAACTGTTGCCAGAAAATGAAGTACGAAATTTACACTTACATTACCGTTCAGGAAATTAAAAATGATGGAAATAATACTGGAAAGAACGATAATAAAAGCCACCACCATCGTAAAATAAATTAAGGTTTTCCTCGGCCGCAGGTGCCGAATTTCCAGATTATTCATGATGCGTTTTTTTACCCTGATGAAGAAGAAGGAAAAAAGAGGATAGGCAACAATCAGGCTGGCCATGTATCCTCTCACTATATACTTGGAAAATGAACCAATATAATCTCCCCAACCGGAATATTTATCTCCCGGAGAAAGGACATCGACAAATTGATGCAGCATCAGGGTAAATGAAATGGCATAAACGTAAAGGGAGATAAAAAGTAGGATATGCTCGAAGGTATCCCACAGGCTTTCTTTTACCGACGAACTGGTTAACGTGGCAGGTTTCGTTTCCACCATAAATCCATCATAGAACCAAAACTAAAATCTTGTCAAATACTTCTTACGTTATAATAATTAGAAATATATGAAATATTTACCAAATCTCAATACCGAAAGCGGAAATCATCAACTGAAAAAGTTTATTTTAGTCTCACTGTTTATTTTCGTTATTTTCTATGAGCTGAAAACGAACGTCCCGAGCAGATTGGATTTAAGGTTTATATCTGGATTAATTTTTTGGATCATAATTATATGGATAATATTAAGGCCGAACAGGAAAAAAGAAATTACAATTACTGATACTTCTTTAACCATGGGTAGTAAAAAAGTGAGTCTAAGTGATATTGATTCTATTTTTATCCCGCCGGGTGAAAACAATCCGTCACTATTTTTTTACAAAAACAGGAACGGCAAGGAAGTTCATTTGGGAAATTTTGATTTAATAGGTTTTGACCGTGAGACAGTCTATCGGATCATTGCCGAACTGAAAAACAAAAAACCGCTTATTCAAATAAAGGATGAGTTTTTTGAATGAATGAAATAAAACTTACACTACAAAATTAATCAGTTTCCCGGGGACGAAACAAACCATTATTGTTGTTCAATTTTATTTCAATTCGACTTTATTTTTTCTTAAATCGAGACAAAATTTCATTTGGTTTAAAAATTCCACACCGACTAGACTTTGAGAATCTCCCATAAATACTACAGCGACTTCTTTCTTTTTTCCAGAATATTCAACCACCGTAAATGTTGCTTCAACTGTAATTTCAGAATTATCAGCCAGAATAAAATGGGCTTCAATAAATTCGTTTTCAGGAAAATATTTTTGAAATTTCAACGGTAAAACTACTCCTCCACTAAAACCTGTATCAATCAAACACTCCAGGGTATTCCATTTATTGTTTTTGGGGAGTAAAACTTTAAGTTTAAGAAAAGGATGCCTGCCAATTAAGTATGGCATTTTATTTCATCAGGCCTGAAATTCTGCCGATTTGAGCCATAAAGAGCGGTCCTTTATGGAATTTATTTCTGGCTTTTTTCATTGCCTCAACTGATGTTTTACCCACAAAATAATCTTTTGTATCTGGATTAATAACCACGTAATTATCCTTACTGTATTTCTTTTCCAGTTTATCCTTCAACTTATAATAGATCTTTTCCGCTTTAGATGATTGATGTGGTATTAGCATGTTAAATATATTTTAATCCAATAATTGATTAAAAACAATAATATTAGATAACAAAGTTAATCAGCTTCCCGGACACAAAAATAGTATTTCTGATTGTCTTCCCCTCAATATATTTCTTTATTCTTTCAGATTTTCTGACCATATCTTCAACTTTTTCCTTGATTCTTGAT
>MFJM01000042.1 GCA_001779205.1 Candidatus Gottesmanbacteria bacterium RIFCSPHIGHO2_02_FULL_39_14 | reverse complement strand
ATTGCCACTCATAATTCCGATCATGCCTACCGTTATTTTTTGGAATTGGAAGGAATGAGGCCGGTTACTATTGAAAATCCCCAGGTTGATCCCGATCGTTTAACCGTCACTAGACAACTTTTGGTTATTTGTGAAGAAAAAATTTGTCACCCTCTGGGACACCCCTTATGGGAGATTGCCGGATTTGGACAGGCAGAAATTGATGGAGAGTGGGACGTAGTGACTGTTAAGGTATTCCGTCTTAAACATTATCAGGGAGAGGGAAGATGACCGATTATTATTTGTCTGTAGTCATTCCCTGTTACAACGAAGAAATAAATATCAGACTTGGTGCCTTGGAGAATGTCGCTTCCTATTTGAACAGGCAAAAATACCGCTGGGAGGTAATTCTGGTTGATGATGGATCAAGCGATGACAGTCATAAATTGTTGACCAGATTTATCAGAGGGAATAAAAGATTTAAATTAATTAAGAGAGAGCATCAGGGTAAAGCCATTGCGGTAATTACCGGTGTCCTGAATTCAAAAGGGCAAATAATTCTTTTTTCTGATCTGGATCAGGCTGCTCCGTTGGCTGAAGTGGAAAAGCTCCTGCCTTATTTTAAAAGGGGTTATCAGGTCGTCATCGGCTCTCGAAACAGTAATCGTCGGGGAGCTCCTCTGTCCAGAATTGCCATGGCCAGAGGTTTCATGATTTTAAGAAATCTGATACTTAATTTAGGCATCAAAGATACGCAATGCGGTTTTAAAGCTTTTCAAAGGAAGGCTGCTTTAACGATTTTCCCTAAATTGAAAGTCTTTAATATGAATCGTCATGCCATCGGCTCGACAGTATCCGCCGGTTTTGATATTGAGGTGCTTTTTGTAGCCAACATTATGGGGTTTAAAATTGCGGAGGTACCTGTGGAATGGCATTATCAGGAAACCAGACATATTAATCCGTTAAAAGATTCATTCGAAAGTCTCTTTGATTTAATCCGCATAAGGATAAATAGTCTCAGAGGAATATATGGTTAAATGGAAAACGCTATTTACAGTTTTTTTCTATTCAGTTCTCGTTTTCTCTTTTTCCCTTTATTCATATTCACAAATCGATCTTAATTTAACCCTCTCGGGAAACAGACAGTACCAGGCTGTTCAGACGATTTTAATTAACCTCGGTTACTTCAACCGTCCGTTGTCGGCCGCAATATATGCTATATTGCTGATTTTAATGTTCGTTTTTTTCCTTTGGCTCTTAAAGCTATCAACGGAAAAAAATTTCCCCTTTTTTAGATTGGTATTGGTCTTAATCTGCCTTAATTTGATCTTTGCTTTTATTTCCTATCCGGCATTTTCCCATGATTTTTTCAATTATCTCTTTGATGCACGCATTGTTACCAAATATCACCTAAATCCCTACCAGTATAAAGCTTTGGATTTTCCCGATGATTTGTGGATCCGTTTTATGCATTGGACACACCGGACTTATCCCTACGGACCGTTATGGCTGATTATTACTTTGCCTTTTTCCTTTTTAGGATTCGGAAAATTTGTGTTAACAGTCCTGCTTTTTAAATTGATGTTTGTGATAACTTACCTTCTTAATATCTTATTGATTTGGAAAATCGGCAGCCGATTACCTGAAAACTTCAGATTTAAATCCGTAATTCTCTATGCCTTCAATCCTTTGATCTTAATCGAATCACTCGTCAGTCCCCATAACGAAAGTATTATGCTTTTTTTCCTTTTGCTTTCTGTTTTCCTTTATCAGGTAAAGGGAAATCGCCTATTGGCCATTATTTCGCTTCTGGTTTCAGTTGGAGTAAAGTTTGTTACCGCCATAGTTTTGCCTTTATATCTTCTCAAAAAATTAACCGGTAAATTTCAACTTTTTTTTAAAATATCCTTATTTTTACTGCTGATACCCCTCTCGTTAGAAATATTTTACCGTGAAGCATACCCGTGGTATTTTATCCCTTTTATCGGCATCTCTGCGGAAATAAAATCATCATTTTTCACTAAGATTTTCATTGCCTCATCTTTTGGAGTCTTGTTGCGCTATATTCCTTATCTTTACAGCGGCATGTATACTGATAAAGGATATCTTTTAGCCAACCTGCTCCTGATTCTTCCGGTTATTATTGTCATCAGTCAGTCATTGCTAAATACAATTATTAGAAAATATAACTGAAAAAATGGATTTTTTATTAGTATTTATATTGGCTCTATTAACCTTTATATCTAGAATATTTAATCTTCTGAAAGTACCGATATTCACCGACGAGGCCATCTATATCCGTTGGGCTCAAATAGGTCTTGCCGATCCTGCACACCGCTATATCTCTCTAACGGATGGCAAACAGCCCTTATTTACCTGGTTGATGTATCCCTTTCTGATGATATTTAACGATCCCCTTTATGCCGGAAGATTTGTTTCAGTAGCCTCAGCTGTCTTAGCCGTTATCGGCATCTATCTCGTAAGTAAAACCTTATTTAATCGTACAACTGCTGTTTTAGCCGGCTTGCTTTACCTCATTTGTCCGTTCGTAGTTGTCTATGATCGTCTGGCATTAATGGATAGTTTGCTTGCTGCCTTTGCCGTTTGGAGTCTGTATTTGGAAATATTATTAATAAAATATTTACGTTTGGATGTTGCCTTAATTTTAGGACTGACTATCGGTTTTGGATTATTGACCAAATCATCGGCGCTTTTCTATATCCTCCTCCTGCCAGCCAGTTGGTTGATTTTTGACCGTAAAGGAAAAAGTAAATTGTCAGTGATCATTAAATGGTTGGGATTTTCATTTTTGAGTATTTTAATTGCTCAAATAATGTATAACTCTCTCAGACTATCGCCATATTTCTATATTATCGAACAAAAAAATTATTCTTTCATAATGCCCGTCTCTGCATTTTTATCCCAACCCTTCAAATACTTTTTGCCTAATCTTTATGGTCTCACCTCATTTCTGGTTGAATACCTGACAATACCTGTAATTGTTCTGATAATTATTTCATTGGTATTTGCTGTAATCGGGAAAAAACGCCGGATTTTTTTTCTTTTCCTTTGGTTTATTTTTCCTTTCCTGACTTTGGCAGCTTTCGGTATCGTTCTTTTTCCCCGTTTTATTCTCTTTATGACTTTGCCGCTTCTTATTATCGCCGCTAATTTACTGGCTGATCTCTATTATTTTTTGAGAGTTAGGTTCAAATCCCTCTATTTAATACTGGGTTTAATATTGATCTATCCGTTTTATGTTTCCTGGATGCTGATTTTTAATCCTGTTAGGGCGGCAATTCCCAAAATTGACCGCAATCAGCTTTTTGATGATTGGCCTTCCGGATACGGTGTTCGGGAAGTTATAGATTACCTGGACAATCAAGCCCGGAATAAAACCATTGTAATTGGCACGGAAGGAACTTTCGGCTTAAATCCGGCTGTTTACGAAATTTATTTAAAGCAGAATAAAAATATTATCATTAAAGGCTACTGGCCGGTAGGTGAAGTACCTCGGGAATTGCTGGATTATGCCCGAAATTATCCGACATACCTTGTCTTTAAAGAGAAGCAAGTAATCCCGTCTGATTGGCCTTTAAAATTAATCGCTAAATACAGGCGAGGGTTGGGGAATACATATTTATATTTTTATCAGGTTGTTCCGGAAAATGGTTCAATTTAAAAAATACTTCCCTTTAATCTTGTTTTGTACTCTTATTATTGTTGCCCTGATCTACTCCTGGCCTTTTTTCAAATCCGGATATTTTGTAACCGATGACGGGGAGTGGGCGATTATCAGAGCCTCCGAAATGGTCAGGGAATTAAAAGACAGACAAATTCCACCCCGCTGGTCGGACTTTCTGAACCACGGTTTCGGTTATCCTCTTTTCTCATTTGTTTATCCCTTTCCTTATTATCTGGCCGCTGGTTTGAAGCTGATCGGTTTAAGCTATGTTGCCGGTATCAAATTCCTTTTTGTTCTGTCAGTCGTTTTGTCGGCTTTATTCATGTTCTTATTTATCAATAAACTGCTGGGGCACTGGGCGGCTTTTATAGCTTCTCTATTCTATGTTACCGCACCTTACCGTTTAACTGATCTTTATATAAGAGGTTCTCTTGGGGAATCATTGAGCTTAAGTCTGTTTCCTTTAATTTTTTATTTAACGCTTAAAATATTCGAAAAAACGTCACTCATTGGATCATCAGTGTTATCCGTGTTTTTGGCGATTTTAATTTTAACCCATAACGTATCTGCTCTTCTTTTTATCCCGCTATGGATGTTACTTGTTTTATTCTTGGTTTCTTTTAAATATAAAAAAGATAGGCATAGACTGGCTATCTGTTATTTTAATATTTTTTTTCTGGGTATTTCTCTAGCGGCATATTTCGTAATTCCTGCTTTAATTGAAAAAAAATTTCTTTATTTATCACGCATGTTGTTAGCTGATCCCAAAACATATTTTTTAACCCTTGAGAAACTTATAAACTTAAATGCCGCCAAATCTTCGGATTATGTATTCAGTTTAGGTTTGCCTCAGGTAATAGCGTTAACCTTGTCGTTTATCTTTTTTTTGAAAAAAAGCGTGAAATTGCTCCGCACCGATATTTCCAGCTTTATTTATTTATTTTCCCTTACTTCTTTATTTCCCCTTGTATATTTGACGCAAAATAGTAGTTATTTGTTGTGGCAGATTCCTCCGTTGAATATGATTGATTTTCCCTATCGCATAATGGTATTGATTATCTTTTTAGCTTCCACGCTGTCTGGATATTTAGCTCGGAATAAAATTTCTTTATTTTTAGGTCTGTTACTTGTTGTATATGCTGTTGTAGGAAATTTTTCTTTGATAAGTCCTTCGGGCTTTTTCCGAAAAAATGATGCCTATTATTATACTAATGACGCCACAACTACAGCAAAGGATGAATTAACCCCTAACTGGGTAATTGAAAAACCTAAGTCTCGTTATGCCTCAAAAGTGGAAATCATCTTTGGTCGGGCCGAAATTAATCAACTCTTATATAATTCCAAATCGATTAGCTTTCAATTAAAAGCATTATCTGCAGGCAGTCTTCAAATCAATACTATTTATTTCCCCGGTTGGAAGTTTAAAATGAATAATAAAGAAATTCCGATAGGTTATAATAATCCGAGAGGTCTTATTACATTTGCATTTCCCCAAGGAACAAATCAGATTTCCGGCCGCTTTACTGAAACTCCCTTAAGATTGGCCGCCGATATTATCAGCCTGATGGCTATAATATTTATTATTTCTCGTTTAATCTATGTTCGAAAAGGTTAAAAAATTTATTCCGCTTTTATTAGTACTTCTTTTGTCCTATTGGACCGTTAAACCGCTGTTTATAGCCGGATATTTTCCCATGCATGATGATACCCAACCGGCCAGGGTATTTGCCTTGGCTCAGGAATTGGAAAAAGGCATTTTTCCGGTAAGACTTGTTGATTATTTAGGCTATGGTTACGGTTATCCCTTGTTTAACTTCTATGCTCCTCTCCCTTATTATTTGGGGGCTCTTTTTTATCTAGGAGGTTTTGATTTAATTTTTGCCACCAAACTGATGTTTGTTACAGGCAGTCTTCTTTCCGGAGTCTTTATGTTCCTTTTAGGAAATTATCTGGCCGGTCCCGAGGCCGGCCTGCTGAGTGCCCTTTTCTATCTCTATGCTCCTTATCATGCCGTCAATATCTATGTCCGGGGAGCGGTGGGGGAGTATTACGCTTATGCTTTTCTTCCTCTTATCGGCCTTGGGCTTTACCGCCTTTATAACTCTCCCAAAAAATTACCTGATTTTAAGACTGTAATTCCCGGAATTTTAGGCTTAACAGGTGTACTTTTAAGTCATAACATACTGGGATTAATAACCGTTTATCTGCTGGCCGTTTTTATTGTCATTACTTTGACTTTATATATTTTCAAAAAAATATCCTCAGATAAGTTATTAAATTTGACGGTCATGATTTTATTTGCTGTATCCCTGTCTTTATTTTTCACCCTGCCGGCTTTTGCGGAAAAAAAATATACCAATGTCAATTCTTTAACCTCCGGAGGCAGTTATTATCTTGACCACTTTGTTAGCCTTTCTCAATTATGGGATTCTCCTTGGGGTTTTGCCGGATCGACTAAAGGTTTAGCCGATGGGTTTTCTTTTAAAATCGGCAAACTTCACCTTATTAGTGCTCTTTTGTCTCTCATCGGTTTGATATATCTCTATCGGATTAATAAACTAAACCGTTCTAAACTTTATGCCTTTTCAACTGTCATCTTATTAGGTTTATTCTCCATTTACATGATGCTACCCTCATCTGCTCCGATATACCAATACCTGCCATACCTAACCTTCATCCAATATCCCTGGCGTTTTCTCAATCTGACTGTTTTTAGTCTTTCACTCTCGCCGGTAACATTTATCTTCATCAAAAACAATTCCCTCAAAATAGCCATCACAGTCTTTCTCGCCTCTCTCGTAATGTTGGTTAACTCTAAATATTTTAATCCTCAAACGATCAAACCTTTAACCGGAAAGGAATACCTCAACCCAATTAATCTCCGTTTTACCATTTCCAAAATCTCCGATGAATATCTTCCTCCTGATCTAAAACTTCCGGAAGAATTGTCTGCCGTGCCCCGGGAAGTTTTTGAAGATGCGCAAAATCAGCAGATTGAAGTGCTCCGCAATGAAACCACAGAAAAATTATTCCGTCTGATTCTTGTAGAAAAATCAGCAATCCGTACCAACATCGCTTATTTTCCCGGTTGGCAGGCTGACTTAAACGGAAAAAAAATTAATCTTTCCTTAAAAAATGGCCGGATCATACTAAATCTCCCGTCAGGAATTCATATTTTGAAACTGACTTTTAAAGATACACCTGTAAGAACAGTCTCAAATGGTATTTCATTTTTTTCTTTCATTCTGTTAGTATATTTAACATTGAATTACGCTATATCCATATGGCTAAAAAATTTTCGCTCGAAATAGTTATTCCCGTTTATAATGAGGAAAAGGAGCTTGAAGAGAGTATTAACAAGCTCCATTCTTTTTTAACTAAGCAATTTCGCGATTACCGCTGGTCAATTACCATTGCCGATAATGCCTCAACTGACAATAGTTTTACCATCGCTAAACTTCTTGCCAGGAGGAAACAGCGGGTTGATTTTATTCATCTCGATCAAAAAGGCCGGGGACGGGCGGTTAAAAAAGCCTGGAGAGATAGCCAGGCTGATTATTTGTCATATATGGATGTTGATTTGTCTACCGATCTTAAATATTTTAAACCCCTCATATACTCATTAAGTCAGGGATATGACATTGCCATCGGTAACCGTTTAATGAGCCAATCGATAGTCAAAAATAGGCCTTTTAAAAGAGAGGTTCTTTCCCGGATCTATAATATAATGATTAGATTATTTTTTCAGGTAAGTATTTCTGATGCTCAATGCGGCTTCAAGGCAGTAACGAGGGATGTAGCAAGCAAACTTATTCCTCATATTCAGGATAATGCCTGGTTTTTTGACAGCGAATTGTTAATAGTCGGTGAGAAAGTCGGGTTCAATATCTATCAGCAACCGGTGCACTGGACTGATAATCCCGGCTCGACAGTCAGGGTATTAAAAACAGTTTACGGAGATTTACAAGGTCTGTGGCGTTTGTTTTGGCAACGGCCCTGGACAAAGATTAGTATATGAAAAAAAACATGCTGATTACCGGAGGAGCCGGATTTATCGGATCCAATCTGGCTGCTCATTTTATTAAACAGGGTTACCGGGTTACCGTTTTTGACAATCTCTCAAGACAGGGCAGCCGGGCTAATATCCAATGGTTAAAGAAAATAGGATCTTTTACGTTACAGATTGGCGACGTCAGAAAGATAAATGACACCAAAAAAGCTGTCAGAAGCCAGGATATTATTTTGCACCTGGCTGCTCAGGTAGCTGTAACAACTTCGGTCATAGATCCCAGGCCGGATTTTGAAATCAATGCTCTGGGAACTTTTAATTTGCTTGAGAGAGCCCGCCAAACGGATAGGAAACCGGTTTTTATCTTTTCCTCAACCAATAAAGTCTATGGAGGTATGGAGGAAATAAATGTTGTCGATAAAAATGGACAGTACTGTTATAAGGATTACCCCCAGGGAATTTCGGAAAAACATAATCTTGATTTTCATTCTCCCTATGGTTGCTCAAAAGGTACGGCTGACCAGTATGTCCATGATTTTTACCGCATTTATGGTCTGCCCACTGTGGTTTTGCGTCAATCCTGTATCTATGGTCCGAGACAGTTCGGCATTGAAGATCAGGGTTGGGTTGCCTGGTTTATCATAGCAGCAATGACCGGAAAAAAGATCACTATTTATGGCGATGGTAAACAGGTAAGGGATGTCTTATATATTGATGATCTGGTTGACCTTTTTGATTTAATTCTTCGTAAAATTTCAATCGCCGGGGGAAAAATTTATAATGTCGGTGGCGGACCGCGCAATGTTTTATCCGTTTGGGCGGCCTTCGGTCCGCTATTAAGTCGGCTATTTCAAAAAGATATAAAAGTAAAGCGTGCTGATTGGCGTCCGGCAGACCAAAAAGTATATATTAGTGATATAAGACTGGTAGAAAAAGAGCTGGGGTGGAAACCGAAAATTGGTGTGGAAGAAGGAGTCGGGAAATTGTATGCTTGGGTGAAAAATAATCAGAATTTATTTAAATAATATGAGATCGTATACTCGGATACTTGTTACAGGCGGAGCAGGATTTATTGGCTCCCATTTAGTTGATAAACTGATAAATCTGGGATATAAGGTCAGGGTTCTTGATAATCTGGATAAACAGATTCATCCGACTGGTAAATTGCCGGAATATTTCAATTCCCAAGCCGAGTTTATCAGAGGTGATGTAACCAATAGGAAGGATTGGCTAACTGCTCTGACGGATATAGATTGTCTGTTTCATTTCGCTTCTGCAGTGGGTGTCGGTCAGAGCATGTACCAGATAGAAAAATATGTCAAAGTCAATTGTTTGGGTACAGCCCTTCTTTTGGATATTTTGGCAAATACTAAAACTAAGCTCCGAAAAATGATTGTTGCTGCCTCAATGAGTTCCTACGGAGAAGGTAGCTATCATTGTCGTCAATGCGGTCTGGTGAGACCGGATCTTCGTCCTCAATCACAACTTGATAAAAAGGACTGGCAGGTTCACTGTCCGAAATGTCAATCAGTAGTAAATCCCGTTCCCACCAAAGAGCAAGACAGCCAGTCTTCTAATTCCATCTATGCCATAACCAAAAAGAATCAGGAAGAAATGGTATTAACTGTGGGTAAAGCCTATAACCTGCCGGCTGTAGCTTTGAGGTTTTTTAATGTTTATGGAGAGAGGCAAAGCCTGTCTAATCCCTATAATGGGGTGGCCGCTATTTTTCTGAGTCGCATTAAAAATAATAAACCGCCTGTTATCAATGAAGATGGTTTACAAACCAGAGATTTCGTTCATATTAAAGATGTGGTTGATGCCGCACTTATGGCTATGGAAAAAACAACCGGCGATTTTCAGTCTTTTAATGTTGGTACCGGCAAACCGGTTACCATACGTAAAGTAGCTGAAATGCTGATCAAATTACTCAAGAGCAAAGTCACCCCTCTGGTGAGTTACCGCGTCAGAAAACTTGATGTCCGGCATTGTTATGCTGATTTGACGAAAATAAAAAAATTATTGGGTTGGACCCCGTCTATAAGACAGGAGAAAGGTTTTACTGATCTTATTGAATGGGGCCGGCGTCAAAAAGCTGTTGATTCGGTTGATTATGCCCTAAGGCAGTTAGAAAAAAGAGGCTTGAGATGACCGTTTCCTTCATTATTCCTTTCCATAACGAAGAAAAAAACTGCCGTTCGATGGTAACTCGGGTTGATAAATTTGCCCATACCAATAAATTAAATTATGAAATAATTCCCGTTGATGATCGGAGCACTGATCGAACTGCTGAAATTCTGGCAGAAATTTCCCAAAAAAACGGCAAAATTAAACCCGTCTACAGAATAAAGGACAGTCGCAAGTTAGGTAATACCATGGGAAAAGCTTTAATAGCTGGAACTAATAAGGCGATCGGTGAATTTGTCATTTGGACTATGGGAGACTTGGCTGATTCAACGGTCACTTATAAGGAAATTATTAACAAATTATATAATAATTATGACCTTGTTTTTGGATCTCGTTACATGCCCGGTGGTTCATGGGGTAATCTCGATCCCTTAAAAGCCTTTTTAAGTTCATCCGGCACCAGACTGGCCAGAATTTTATTCGGTATAAAAGTTCATGATATTACTAATGCTTTCCGGGGATTTAGAAGAGATATATTTAATAGTCTTAAATTAGAGGAAACCGGATTTAGTATTTCTCCTGAGTTTGCCATCAAAGCTTATTTTAAGGGTTTGAAATTAGGAGAAGTACCGACAACCTATACCAATCGTGTAGAAGGTGTCTCCAGTTTTAAGCTCTATCAAATGACCCATAGCTATATATTCTTATATTTGAAACTTTTTTTTAAATATAAACTCAAACCGCACAAATTACCCTAACCAGATTTTTTTAAGTCTGAGAAATTTATCTTCGGCGATTGATTCACTTATCTTTTCCATTAACGATCCGAAAAAGAAAAGGTTATGTGTAGTTGCCAGTCGGTAAGCCAATAATTCCCGGTTTCTGAATAAATGATTAATATATGCCCGGCTGAAATTCTGGCAGGTATAACAGGAACAGTCTATTACTGGAGGATTTTTGTCCGCTGCATAAACACTTTTAGTAATATCGTAGCGGAATTTATGTTTTATACCCATTATTTTATCAAAAATCCAGCCCATCCTTCCCAGGCGTGTCGGTGTAACACAATCCAGAGAGTCAATGCCTTTTTCAACGGAAAGAAAAATATCTTCAATTTCGCCGACTCCCAGGAAATGGACGGGTTTTTCGGAAGGTAAATAGGGAAGTGTCCAATCCAGTACGGCAAATACCAATTCTCTTGGCTCTTGGCTGTTGGCTACACTGCCGATTGCCAACCCGTCAAACGGTAGGCAAGCCATATATTTGGCTGATTTAACTCTTAAATCTCTGAATATCGATCCCTGAACAATACCGAAAAGATTTTGTTCGGAATTTTTTCTTTTAGCCAAAGTCTCCAGGCTTATAATTGCCCATTGATGGGTTCTATCCATAGCAAGTTTGGCTCTTTCTTTTGTGATGGGGTAAAACGTACATTCGTCAAAAGACATGATTATATCCGCCCCAAATCCGATTTGCGCTTCGATTGATTCTTTTGGACCTAAGAACATTTCTTTCCCATCCCAAACAGATTTGAACTTAATTCCCTCGCTGTTAATTTTAACCAGTGATTTCCCGTCTAAAGTATCTCTCGGGCCTTTTTCCGATAATGAAAAAGCCTGGAAACCTCCCGAGTCTGTCATTAGCGGTCCCTGCCAATTCATAAATTTATGAAGCCCGCCTACTTTCTTAATTTTTTCAATTCCCGGTCTAAAAAGCATGTGATAAGTATTTACGAAAAAAACATCAATTTTAGCTTGCTTTATTTCCTCCGGAGTCAGAGACTTCACAGTTGCCCCGCTGCCAACGGGAACAAATGCCGGTGTTCGGATAATTCCGTGATCAGTTTTAATGGTTCCGGTCCGCGCTTTTGATTTTTTATCGCGGTGTATAATTTTAAATCGTAATTTAGCCATAATTTATATATAATAGGCCAAAATCGTCAAATGATAAAGAGAATATTATCTAAAATCAAAAAACAAAACTTATTTCCGTATCTCTTTTTGCTGACAGCAAATATTGCCGTTCTTTATTTCTTTCGGGAATCATTAATTACCTCTTTTTTTCAGGATGATTGGTATAGTCTTACCATCAGTAAGGTTGCTCGTTACTCTGATCTGGTTAATTTTTTCCGGCCGGATAAACAGGTAGTTTATTACCGTCCTTTAGGCATGCAGCTGCCTTTTTTTATCAATACTCTTTTATTTAATATTAATCCGCTGCCATTTCGAATTTTGACTTTTATCACCCACGGCATTAATTCATTTTTGGTTTTTCTTCTTTTTAAGCGACTCTTAAAATCATATTTTAGTTCACTCATGGCTGCATTCTTATATGTTACGTCCGGAATTAATTACATTCCTTTCTTTTGGAGTTCGACCTTTGCTTTCATTCTCGGTATGACTTTTTCTTTATTAACTATCATTTATTTTCTGGATTTTCTGGATAAACAACAGCTTATAAAATTTTATTTGTCTTTGGTGTTCTTTTTTCTGGGTCTACTAACTTTCGAGGTGATAACTGTCCTTCCTGTAATTTTGGCTGTTTATGTCTGTCTGTTTAAATTCAGGCAAAAATTTTCCTTTCTTTTTCCCTTTTTTTTCATATCTTTCTTTTATCTGGCATTCCGATTTATTTTTTTTCCTCCGCCTGATATTCCCGATTATCATGTCTCCTTGGGCAGACAGACCCTGCAAAATTTTAAATATTATTTTCTCTGGTCGTTTAATTGGCCTGAGGAAATTAAGAATCAGTTCATTAAATTTTGGCAGGTAAATCCTAAATTTATCAGGGAATTCAGAAATTTCTATGACGCTTTTCGCTTAAGCTTAGTGGTCAACCTGTTTCTTTTATTTGTTTTGCCTGTCATTTTAGCCGTTTTTAAAAAAATAAAAATTAATTTTCCCGTGAATATTTTTGCTATTATCTGGTTTGTCTCAGGGCTTCTTCCGGTCATATTTTTTCCCAGACATACTTTCCCTTATTACCTTCCGTTGTCCTTTATCGGTCTTCTTCTTTTCTTTCTTCCTTTATTGCAGCAGTCAGTTATTTATCTCTCCCGAAAATTTAATTTAATTCAGTTTATTATTCAATTAGTTTTAATGATTAACTGGCTTTGGTCGGTATCTATGCTGACGGAATTTAATAGTCTAATTCATTGGGCTCCCCGCCGTGGCCGCCTGTCAGCCAAATTAATCAAGACGGCTAAATACAGGGTTACCTTTCCCTATCAGTCTTTTGTTTTTTTAGCTAATCCAGATTCTGAAACTCGTCTGAGTTTGAATGATCAGGATGCTTTAAGAATTATTTTTCAAAGAGACGATCTGAAAACGATCTATACCAGCAAGAATTTTGTCGGTTACCGTTTATGAAAAAAATCATAACCGTCGCCTTCTTTATCCTGGCCTTTGGGAATCTGGTTAAATTTTGGTATATCAATTCCGGTCGTTTTACCAGGCAGTTTGATCCTGACTATTTTTCACGGCTTTATTCCCAATCGCAATATGTGCTTGGCCAGAAATCTGAAGGAGGTATTTTTTCTTATCTCACGAAAGCAAAGCTTATATATTTATCTCAGCCAGTTTTTTTCTGCCGTTGCTTTTGCCATCCGTTTTTTTCCGTTTTTACTGATACTTGAGTTATTTATGTTAGTAATTATTTTATTAAAGAATAAAAAAAATTTGCCTCATTTCTTTATCGCCTCGTTTTTCATTCCCTTGATTTATCTGGTCTCCCATATCAGTTTTTTTATCTACCATCCCCAATTGTCTTTATTTCTAAGACATAAAATATGGATGTTGTCCTGGTTCAGGGGAACGCCCGTCTTACCGGGTAATCTTCTCAGAAATATTATTACCGGACGTTTGTATGACACCAGGGGATTACTGACTGCCAACAAAGAATGGAGCCCTCTTCAGCCGATAATCTTTCTTTTAGCCTTGTTACCTCTCCGCTTGAGTTTCAATTTATTTATTCTTTATCTGATTACTTTTATTTATTTTTTATATGTACTTTTATTAACTGACGGTGTCGCTAAATTTATCATGCCCGTATTTCCGTTTTTGGCTGTCCTGGCGATTAAAAACATTAGTATCATCTATAGTATAATTCGCATATGGATAGTGTTAAAATTGAAGCCTTTAAGGATAAAATAGTCGGTGGCGTCTTAGCTTTAACTTCAAGAACCCTTATCCTTCAAGCCATATCTTTTATCTCGACATTTATTCTCACCATCCTTCTGTCTCCGTCTGTCTTTGGCGTCTTTTTTATCGTGTCGGCGGTAATTTCCTTTCTGACCTATTTTTCCGATATTGGTCTGGCTGCTGCCTTAGTCCAGAAAAAAGAGGAGCCTGAAAGAAGTGAACTTGTTTCTGTATTTACCCTGCAACAGTTGATTGTTCTGTTTATTGTGTCTGTCGTTTTTCTGTTTATTCCTCAAATTGCCGTTTTTTATAAATTATCCTCATCAGGTATTTTTCTTTTAAAAGCTCTCCTGGTTGCCTTTTTTTTATCCTCCTTAAAAACTATTCCTTCAATACTCCTCGAAAGGAAATTGGAATTTTCCCGTCTGGTTTTACCGCAAATTCTGGAAAACCTGGCTTTTTATTTGACGGCTATAGTTCTTGCTTATATGAAAATGGGAGAAGCCTCATTTGCCTGGGCAGCTCTTAGCCGGGGAATAATCGGTTTGATCTCCATCTATTTCGTATCACCCTGGTTGCCTGGTATTGGCTTTTCATTTTCTTCGATAAAAAAATTAATTACTTTCGGAGTCCCGTTCCAGGCAAATTCCTTGTTAGCTCTGGTTAAAGATGATTTATTAACTTTATATTTAGGTTATGTCTTGCCGGCAACTTTTATCGGCTATTTGGGCTGGGCAAAAAAGTGGGCTGAAATTCCCCTCAGACTTATCATGGATTCGATAATCAAAGTAACCTTTCCGGCATTTTCCCGTATACAGCATGAAAAAGCAATTTTAGAAAAAGCCCTCAATAAAACTGTACTTTTTCTCTCCGTATTTACTTTTCCGGTTTCAATATTGCTGATTATTTATATCAAGCCGTTATTGTATCTTCTGCCAAAATATCTTAAATGGCTTCCGGCTTTACCCTCTCTCTATTTATTTGCCCTGTCAGCACTTTTATCTGCCTTCTCCAGTCCCATGATAAATGCTTTGAATGCTTTAGGTAAAATTAACAAAACATTGACCCTGATGACTATCTGGACTGTCATGACTTGGATTCTGGTTCCCTTAACTACCTATTTCTTCGGATTTAACGGTTGGGCTGTCTCCTCATTAATCATATCCTCAACTGTTTTCCTGCCTGTTATCATGCTAAAAAAATTTGTCACCTTCCGATTTTTTGCTAATATCATTAAACCTTTTGCCGCCGCCCTTATTATGTCCTTTTTTTCATTTTTCACCCTTAATCTGGTCTCGAATCTCTTTAATCTGGTTATTTTTATATTAATCTCAATTATTATTTATTTTTCTGTTATTTTGTTTTTTCTTAAAAAAGAATTGTCTGTCTACCTTCCAATAATTAGAAAAAGGGTATGAAAAAATCCATCCAGCGTCTGTTTCTTTTCATCATTTTATTTTTTAATCTGGTTACCCTCCTTCCTAATCATCATGTTTTCGGGAACTTCGATCAATCATATATCACTGTTGTCATACCGTTTCGCGGCCGGGAATATTGGAGTGATATAAACAGGATTAAACCTCTTTTCGATTATTTAGTTGAACAAAATATACCCTCAACTATCCTTCTTCAATACCAAAACCTTAATGATCGGGAGGTGATCGATTATATCAAAAGGTTCCCTAACAATTTTGAAATTGGTCTTTTTCTTGAGGTGGATGAATCTCTGGCCAATGATTCATTTTCCTCTTTTCTTTACGGCATAGGTGACAAAGCACACGCCAATCAGATTCTTTTATCAGGTTATAACCCTGTCGAGCGGAAAAGAATGATCGACCAGGCCTTTTTCCGTTTTCGCCAAATATTCAATACTTCTCCTAAATCGGTTGGGGCTTGGTATCTTGATACAGTTTCTTTAAATTACCTGAAAATAAAATATGATATCAAAGCCGTTCTGGATGTAGCTGATCAATATCAGACTGATACCTATGGACTGTGGGGAAAACCTTGGGGGGTTGCCTATCTTCCTTCAAAGTATAATTCTCTTCTTCCTGCCCAAAATAAACAGGATAATATGGGAATAGTCAAAATTCAGTGGGCTGCCCGTGACCCTTTGTCCGGTTATGGTTTAACAGTTAACCATTCCACCTACAGCGTTCAGGCTAATGATTATGTCAAAGCTCACCGTTTGGATGTTGATTACTTTAAGCATCTTTCCGGAATTTATTTATCCTCCGCCAATTCTATTAATCAGTTGACTATTGGTCTTGAAGCTGGACAGGAAGGTTATACTTATCTGGATGAATTTAAAAAACAAATCGCGGCGGTTAGTTGGGCAGAATTTGTTACCATGGAGGATTTTGCCGAAACTTTCCTTCAGTCTCCTCCCAAAAGTTCGGTTATATCCGGCCCCGGTTATCTGGATAACAGTAGACAAGGTTATTGGTTTAATTATCCCCGCTATAGAGCTTATTTTGTTAGGGAGGGGGAAACGCTCATCTTCAAGGATTTAAGGATCTATGATCCGCCTTTTTTCTTCAACGATGTCTTTTATAAACAGACAGGCAAAAATCTTAATTTGATTGTCCCTGCTTGTTTGGATGGTGCCCTTACGGGAAAAAATCTGATAATCGCTCGAAATATTAGGGATTTACGTTTTACCCGTCTAAAAGACCGTTTTTTTCTCGAATTCGTCGCCAATAATAAAAAAAATCAGCTGCTTTTAACACCCGACGACATCGTCTTTAACTCTCGCCGGATTTTTATATCTCGTGGAAATTTCCTGATTAATAATTTTCTCATCAGGAATTTTTACGATTTAATTCTCGCCATTCAGACAGGCCGCCCTGACAATCTGAAAATTACTCCTCTTTTTTCTAGAATTGATAATGTCTACTATTTTGGCTTACCGTTTTATCCGGATAAACTTCTTGGCATTAAAAGTCGTTGGCCGTTTTTAGGTATATTTAATTTTCCTTTTCAAGTCCTGTCTAAGTTCAAAACAGTCGATTTTGATAAATTTCTTTTTTTCTATGCTCCCGATTTTATTAATCCCGCCATTAATTGCCAAGCCGTGAACCGTCTCTCGATTTAATTCGGAGACTGGTGCATGGTAAGATTAAGCTGTGATTTCAGCCATTGTTCATACCTTCAATGAAGAAAAAAATATCTCCCGTTGTCTGACTTCTTTGGATTTTGTTCAGGAGATTGTAGTAATCGACATGGGATCAAGCGATAAAACCCTCACCATTGCCAAAGAGTTTCCTGTTTCTGTTTTTTCTCATCCCTATACCGGTTTTGTTGAATCAGCCAGAAATTTCGGTATCAGCAAAGCCAAAGGAGATTGGTTATTAATTGTGGATGCCGATGAAGTGGTACCGCGAACACTCGGAGATAAATTACGTCAATTGTCGGGGGATAAACAACAACAGGTTAAATTCTACCGATTGCCCCGCAAAAATATTATTCTTGGTAAGTGGATCAAACACTCCGGCTGGTGGCCTGATCATCAAATCAGGTTTTTCAAAAAAGGATCGGTCATCTGGAGCGGTGAAATCCACGGCGTGCCAATAACCCGTGGTGAAGGTCGGGAACTAGCCGCCCAAGAAGATTTAAGTCTTATACATTACCATTACGATTCTCTCGAGCAATATTTGGAAAGGTTAAACCGCTATACCACCATCCAGGCAAAAGAACTCTTTCTTAAAAACAAAAAAGCCGAGCTGTCAATGATGTTTTCTTATCCCGTCAACGAATTCGTCAAAAGATTTTTTCTCCTCGAGGGTTACCGGGACGGCTTTCACGGATTAAGCCTGGCTCTTCTTCAATCCTTTTCAGAACTGGTGGTTATCCTCAAACTCTGGGAATTATCAGGTTTTAGACAAGAACATATTTCCCTCTCCGAGTACAAAAGATTATCCGATAATGCTGATAAAATAAAAAAATATTGGTTGGCCAATGAGCTTCTTAAAAAACCCCGCCATTTTATTTCTTCGCTTTATCTAAAAATACTGCGCTCTCTAAATTCATGAATCGCACATTCTTGATTATCGTCCATTACTCCGATCCTCAAATTACTCTTGATTGTCTTGATTCTATCTATAAAAACGGCCGGAATTTATCAACTATTGTTATCAATAACAGTTCTGAAAAACTTCCCGACCGGATAAATTCATATTCTCATCTGTATATTATTAACTCACCAAAAAATCTCGGATATGCCTCTGCCAATAATTTAGGTATCAGAATGGCACTAAAAAAAAACGCCCGCTCGGTGATTCTTCTGAATAACGACACCTTACTGTCTAATCAATCCCTTCCCGGGTTCATCTCTTATGCCCAAAAATCGGATAAAATCGGAATTCTTTCTCCCAAAATCTATTTTGCTAAAGGCTATGAATTTCATAAGACAAGATACCGCAAAAAAGATCTGGGCAAAGTAATCTGGTACGCCGGAGGTCAAATTGATTGGCAAGGTGTCTACCCCAAACATCGGGGTGTTGACAAGGTCGATCAAGGCCAGTATGACCGCTCCATACAAACAGATTTTGCCACCGGTTGCTGTATGTTAATAAAAGAAAAAGTCATCTCCAAAATTGGTTTCTTGGATGAAAATTATTTCCTCTACTTCGAAGATGTGGATTATTCCCTCAGGGCGGTCAGTGCCGGCTTTCAGGTGATTTATTATCCTCATTATTACCTTTGGCATAAAAATGCCGGCAGTTCTTCCGGTCCCGGTTCATCTGTCCATCAGTATTATCAGACCAGAAACCGGCTCTATTTCGGTTTTAAATATGCCGGAATAAGGACAAAAGCTGCTCTTTTCCGGGAAAGTCTTAAAGACCTGTTTTCTACTGGTTTGAAAAGAAAAGCGGTTCTTGATTATTATTTCCAAAAAATGGGGAAAGGCAGCTTATGAAATTGTCAGCCATAGTTCTGACCAAAAATGAGGAAAAAAATCTGCCGGCTTGTTTAAAAAGCCTTGGTTTTGCCGATGAAATAATTGTTATTGACAATAATTCAACCGACAAGACTCTCTCAATTGCCCGTAATTATACTGATAAGATTTATCCTTTCAAAGGTTTGGATTTTTCCGGAATGAGAAATTTAGGCCGGGAAAAAGCCAAGCATAGTTGGCTGTTCTATCTTGATGCGGATGAGTTGGTTTCTACCAAGCTTGCTCAGGAAATTGAGGAAACTTTGTTAAATCCTCTGTTTTCAGCTTACCGCCTTGACCGCCATAATTATTTTTTTGGTCAAAAATGGCCAACAACGGAAAAAATGATCAGACTTATGAAAAAAGACATGCTCGTTGGTTGGTTCGGGCCACTCCATGAAACTCCCCGTATGAGAGGCTCTGTTGGGCAATTAACAAATCCGCTTTATCATTATACTCACCAGAATATTACCGCTATGGTTGTCAAAACTAATCTCTGGTCGGAAATAGAAGCTGATTTAAGGTTGAAAAGCCATCATGCCCCCATTATTTGGTGGCGTTTTTTTAGAGTCATGCTAACGGCTTTTTATGATTCCTATATCAAACAGGCAGGCTACAAGCTGGGTACTGTTGGTTTAATTGAAAGTATCT
>MFJM01000041.1 GCA_001779205.1 Candidatus Gottesmanbacteria bacterium RIFCSPHIGHO2_02_FULL_39_14 | reverse complement strand
AGTATCACAATACCACAAAATGTCTCGCCCGGAACTTACAAATTAAGCCTCTTCCTCCCCGACGCCTCCCCCACCCTTAAAAACAATCCCGCCTACTCCGTCCGCTTCGCCAATACCGGTACCTGGGACGCCCCAACCGGCCTAAACATCCTCACCACTAATTTTCAAATCACACCCTAAGATGTACACATATACACTCCAGGAGTGTACTATTCTTAGCTTCCTAAACTCCTTTATATTACCGCCTCTTTAATCCCGTAAGAGCTCAGACTCCTGATACGCATTTTGTCATTGCGAGCATAGCGAAGCAATCTCTAAAGATCGCCACGGCTACTTCGTAGCCTCGCGATGACGACGTTGTATCAGAAGACTGAATAGTTACTTAATCCCCTTTAATCTTGACAAAACATATCTTTTTAAAGAAGATAAAGAAAAACAATTTTTAAAGACGATATTTCCTAGCCGGAAATTAACAAAAAAATATTTAAAAAAAGGGGGTAAAAAATGAAGTATTTTGAATTAACCAAAGAAGAAGAAATATTAAAGGCTATTGAAACAGGTAAATATGTACGTGTAAAGAATTTTGAAAAAGAAAGGAAAAGAGCTATGGCTATTGCCAGAAATACTCTTAATAAAACTAAAAATATTAATATTAGGCTTTCAGAGAGAACTTTAGCCAGACTTAAAGCAAAAGCAATAGAGGATGGCATTCCTTATCAGACACTCGCCTCCTCAATTCTCCACCGCTACGTAAGTAAATAAATATATTTCACCAAGGTGGTCAAATATGCCGGTACCCTGAGCAAATTTGACATTCACTGTGTTAATGGCTATTATCTGCGATTTAGATTGTCAAATTAGTTAATTAATCTATAAATCGATTTAAAATGCTACCGTTAGAACCAGAATATAGATTACATGCTCGCCCGCCGGAACCTCACTCTCCTTATACCTGGAGTCAACGTTATGATAAACGGTTATATTTAACTCAAATAAGAATTGAACTTGGTACAAAGGGAATTTTGGACGCTTTGGACAACCCTCCTCCAGGTTTTAACACGCAAATCATACCTCAGGTAAAGGAATCGCTTGTTTCGGCATGGCAAAAACTAACATCCCTTTTTGTTAATGGCGGTTTTATCACCAGCCGGGGTGAACTTCTAGGTCTTCCTGCATCTACAACTCCTGAATTAGCCGAACAATTGAACCAATTAGATGTCGCATATTACTCCCGCTTATCATCTGCTAGATTATTAGCCGGCGATCCCTATTTTGATTTATTTGACGCATCTACAATGTTTATTTTCATCCCCACCGGATTTTATACAACTATTGAATCAGAAGCGGAAGGAAAACGTTCCTTTATCAGTTGTAAACAGAATAATACATCAAAAGTTTTATATCCGGGTGGCCCTCTATTTAAATCAATGGATCGTTTGATCGCCGGAGAATATGATGCACATAATGTTCCACATATGGTAGGCAGTGCGGCTGCTAGCAAAACTCTTTTCCATGACATTTCCAGATTAAATGTCAGTATTACTACCCCTAGGGACGGTACTTTGATTTAGCGTCAGAAAGCCCCGCAGAGTAAACAGTCTTTTATCTTTTCAATTCCATTATCCCCGACTTAATATGTTATCATCTGAATATATCGTCCTTTTATTTATGCCTAACCAGAATCTACACCTCTTTAACTTCCTAAGCTCCCCAAGCAACCTAGTTTGTTCTAAGTAGAAAAACCCTGTATACCCATCTTACTCCGGTTTGAAACTGGCAAGCAGTGAATAACGGATTAGATGGGTATATACTGAAATGATCAGGCGCAAACCTGAATCATTGAAGTATAATATAAGAATATGAAGAAATTTCCATCTATATTTTTCTTTCTTCTGTTGATTTTCCCAATATTTGCTGCCTCCCCCGTCCGCGCAGCTACCCTGAACGTACCCCAGAATTATTCAACCGTCATGGCTGCCTATGATGCAGCTGCCGACGGCGATGAAATAATTGTTGCTCCCGGCTCTTATGACGTTTGCCTCTCGGGCAACCGAACCAAAAGAATAGCCTTAAAAGCCCAGAATCCGGCCACCTCCTCCCCGGCCAGTCAACAGACCATTCTCAACAGTACTTGCAGTCACGTCATACAGTTCAAGACTCCGCTTGATACTGACGGAGTATTCCAATCCGGTGATCATGTTGAATTTATCGGTTTTGTCCTTAAGGGAAGCGACGACGGCTTCAGTTACGAAGCTGCCAGCGGTATTGTCAAAAACAATATCATCACCGGCCAAAGCGACGATCCGATTGACATCGACGGCGCCTCCGAAGCCCATATCTTCGGCAATATCCTTAAAGATGGAGTCGGCGGCGGTGACGGCATTGAAAACAGACTCTACACTGTTCCTGGCTCCCGCGTTATCCAAATAATTATTAAAAACAATATCATCTATAACAGCCGCAACGACGGCATCCAGCTCATCGACCAAACCGGCACTCTCACCAAGCGTAAATATTTAATTGCCAATAATTTAATTATCGGCAGCGGTCAGGCGGGCTTAGGAACAACGCAAGGAGGTAACTCCAGTCAGACCGATGTCGGTTATGCTCTGCCTGAACCGGCTTTTATTCTTCACAATACTTTTGTCAATAACTCCTGGGGCGGCATCATCGGCGGAGCTAATATGAAAGTTCATAATAATATTTTTTATAATAACGGCAAAGTCGCCTTAAAAAATGTCTCCGGCAGCTCCCTCGCCTCGCACAATCTCTTTTTTGGTAACGCTCAGGATAGCCAGGGGAGCAACCTGCAAAATCCCAATCTCTTTGCTGATCCCAAATTCGCCAATGCCGCCTCACCTCCAGACTTTAGCAGTTACCAGCTGACAAATGGCAGTCCGGCTGTAAATTCCGGTCTTAACGTTGACTCTTATTACCGGGAGTTCGGCCTCGCTCCTCCCGGTTTCTCCGGTACTGCTCCTGATCTTGGCTGGCTGGAATTGTCGACCGGCAATGGCCCAACCAACACTCCCCCGCCTCAAATTACCAATACTCCTCCTCCCATCACCAATACTCCTCCTGTTGGCGGCAAGCCGGGGGACGCCAACTCCGACAACATAGTCGACGGTCAGGATTATATGGTCTGGCGGGCAAACTACAACTCCCAAGCCTCAGGTGGAGCCTCAATCGGTGATTTTGACTCAAACGCTCGGGTCGACGGCCAGGACTACATGATCTGGCGGGGTAATTATCTCAAGTGATTTATTTAGGCGACCTATTTCAAATATGCAAGTTCCCACTCCCTGCATTTCGCCTCATCCTGCACCTCTCCCAGTTTTTCGGTAAACTCCGGATCTCCGGATGTAACAGGATGCCATAATTTTAAAAGATGAATCTCCTATTCAGTTCATTTTTTATAATAGCCCGCAAAACGTCGAACAAAATACACAACTGTTTGACCAAATCCTCTCCACCTTTCAATTTTTGGATTAGAATTAGAACGTGATTTATTCCGAAGAAAAAACTCCCTTTTTGATATACTGCTTTATCAAAGATTGATACGGAATATTGATCTCATTTGCTTTCTCCTTCACTCGATTCAGTAGATATTCAGGAATTCTTATGGAAATCGAGCGGGTTGTAGGCTTCAAATTTGGAAAACTCACTTTTTCGGCATCACTAGGTTCATAATAATCGGCAAGGTTAATTCTTGCCCAAAATTTTCTTTCTTCATCCTCATTTTTAAATTTTGGTAGTTTAAGTGGCTTTTTCATACAAATCAGCCTCCCTTCTTTTATTTAAGTCTCTGGCTGAAATTATTCTAATTCTATTTCTCCTAATTGTAAAAACTATAAATAAGATCCTTCCTTTTTTTGTTATTCCCACGATTATCTTTCTGGCTTCTTTTTCAGAATGTGTAGGATCAGGATATTCACGTTTCTTATCATCAAAAAATACTTCCTCTGCTTCTTTAGTAGTAACTTTATGCAGTTTTAAATTCTTGGCAATATTTCCTTCATCCCAATCAAATTCTTCTACTATTGCCTGAATCCTCATGTATATACTAGATTATACAATTTAGTGACAACTGTCAATAGCGAATCTGGCGAATTTGGGACGGCCTGTCCGCCTTTGGCGGAGTCCTAGGTTTTAGCATCCTGACAATCCGCAGATTAAACACTTTTATCTTTTACTCTCGAATTATAATAACTTTACTCTTTGGAAATTATATGATGGTGTCTCGCGTATATGTGGAATTATACTTCAATCATGATATAATTATAGGTCTTTTATGGCAAGGATAATCACCAAAGAAACTTATCCGGGTTCCGACAGTTTTACAGTCGGGAAAGGATTCATGGGGATTATACACCCGGGGAATTTGAGAGGTCTGGATTTTCCTGCAATGAAGCCCGGTGAAAGCTCACGGACACGAATCAACAGGCCTGCATTTTTCATTTCAGGTGCTTTAAGTTCGGTTGAGCAGCTTAAAAAGCTACAGGATGAAGTGGTTAGAGTGCGTAACGGTGGTTGGACTGCTTCTCATAGTTATATTCAATATTCGATTTACGGGATAGCAGAATATGGGACTAATTTATTGGCAGCCGGAAAAAGTTTCACTACACTAATTGCCTGTGACGCTTATAGTATGCCGGCAAAAGGCGGCCTTTATTCCCATGCCGAAATGATGCTGGCGAAATTGTTGGAATTACCCATTTTTATTAAAGGAATAAATATTTCAAACAGACCTCTGCCGGAAAAACATCTACCGATTACGGCAAATAGAATAAAGGAGAAAGTATTGGGTAATTCCAGCATTCTGGAATTGCTGCTTTCAAATATAGATTGGATTGAGTCAGCTACCGGGGTTAACATAAAAAGACTGATTCCTTTATACGACCGTCCTTCCATAGAGGAATTAGGAAATAATTCCTATTGGGATCATATTATTCATTATCTCAATTCTGACTTCTGGGGGTTTGATGCAAATATCCAATGGTTACGACAAAGGTTATATCAGCCTTTAAAGTCCTGGCAGTTTAAAAAGCTCCAACCGAAAATTCCTGACGATCCCATAAAATGCGTTGTTAAGATTGATGGGAAAGATCGGGTTATGAATATTGTAGATTTTGTCACGGATTATAACGGTAACGTTATTGAATTCTGGCACCGTGAAGCAGACAGACTGCACTTATTCAGACAGGATTCCTCACAAGGTAACAATTATTCAGAAATTCCTGAAGCTGATTGGGTATCCTATACATACCCTGAAAAAGAGGCGGATAAGGTTTAAGTATCGGGTCCTGACGGAAGCGCCGTACCAGAGGTATCATAGACAATGTCGAAAATGTATCCCTCATAAAACCAATCATAAAGGGCCTTAATAACCATAAGTATGCCCGACTCGTAAAGCCCGGCCGGAAGATATACCATATTGGGACGGTCCTAGGTTTTAGCATCCTGACAATCCGCAGATTAAACACTTTTAATTCTTGCTTTATATTTTCTAATTAGTCAATTTTGTGCTAACCTGAAATTAATCTATGAAATTATGGTTTATAAAACAAAGGTTATTAACCGGCATATTGGCAATTTTTATAATTATTTCAGTAGTCATTTTTGCTCTGCTGAAAAGTTCCAAAATCCCTGATGGCCCGAATACTACCCAATCTCGTCTCCAAGGAACTGTTCGCGGAAAAGTCATTGATACATCCGGCAACCCTGTCAAGGACGTATCAATTATTGTTACCGATTGGACAGTCGCCCATCCGAATATAGAAGTATTCACAAACGCAAGTGGCGATTATGAATGGCCGTTGCCGGATGGTACATTCAAATTAAGCACTTACAAAATAGGATATCTTCAGCAGGAAAAGCAGGTATCGCTAACCTCCGGCCAATTACTGTCTTTAGATTTTATAATTTCGACCGACCCGGACTATGTTGAATATGACCGCTCAAAAGCATCAAAGATAACTATTGAAGGCCAGATCGATTGCCTTCCTCACAAAGATACTGAAGGAATACAAACGATGGAATGTGCAATCGGCTTAAAAACCAAAGAAGGAATTTACTACGCTCTCGGAGGGGAAAAACTGTTTGAAAATGACTTTGATATTACATCAGGCGCTCCGGGGGCAGGTGAATTTGTAAAAGTTACGGGGTTTCTGCAAGAAGTAAAAAACAGCAAATATGCAGTGGCCGGAGCCATCGAGGTTTTATCTGCAGAAAAGGCGGATATGCAAAATTATGCGGGCTCCGGTGCAAGGACATTATATGAGGGATTTGTCATGATAAATCCGCTTCAGCTTTCTGTTCTGAAATCCCGATTGGAAGGCCGTGGTTGTCTTTACAATTACCAGGGTGAAATAACCAATAACTGTATTTTTGCAGATTCAAAAATCGTCAAATTAAATGAAAACGGTCTGGAAATATTTCCTCACGGACCGGGCTTTGGTCCTGTATCCTTTATTATTACCGATAGCAAAATCTGGGCGCAAAAAGACCTTGATGGAACGCCAGATAAGGAAAAATATAAAATTGAAGTAAGAGAGGATATAAAAAACCTCGGAAATATTGTCCAAATTATGGAAGACACATGGCAATTTACAAAAATCGAATACCCCTGGAATGTTATTTACTGATCGAGAAAATAGGATTCTGGGACGGCCTGTCCGCCTTTGGCGGAGTCCTAGGTTTTAGCATCCCAACGCCCCGCAGAATAAACAATCTAATTCTATCAACCGCAGTTTATGGTAAATTTGCTGCTATTTTTCAGATCGTTTGTTCCGCCTGCCGGTCGGCCTTTACTGTTGACATTCTGCGCATCGGCATCAATCGGCCAATCGTCCTCACCTGAGAATAAAATACCGGCTTCAGTCCGGTTGAATTGATAGTAATAACCGTGACCCGGATAGCCGCCGCAATCACTGGCAACATCAGGTCTTGATTGGTTTGCAACCACTGACCCCAAAGATCGCCGTTCGCTGGAAAAGTATACTTTAAGTGCAGTTTTCGGACTATCCAGATCGCATGCCCATCCAGAAACACTGCAATTGCTCCCTGATGTGCCGTCTATATATCCTTTGGGAGCATAATTGTCCCCTGTTGGAGGTGGTGCCGCAGTTGGCGGTTTATCTTTATCTTTTGTAGGCTTTGGAAGCAAACATTTCTCATCATTCGGGTTAGAGCAACTCCAAAATTTCAGGCCAATGTAACTACAATTCCTCCCTGGTTTAGGTCCTGTAACTATGTATTCTGTACAAAAAGCTTTATTGGCATTGCATTCGGTATTTCCTGTAGGTCTGAAATAGCAGCTTCTTCCGTAATTAGGTGCGATTGCACTTGATCTTTCAGAATATCTGTTCACGTACCAGGCAACTCCAAGAATCACTAAAAGAGATAAAAAAATTATCAGAAAAAATTTTAAATTAGTATGTTCTTCAATCTTCTTTTTAGCCAATTTGTCATTCACCTTCCTCTTGATATTTGTCTAATCTAATTAATCATAAGATATTTATTAGAAAATTGTCAATATAATTCTATCAACCGCAGTTTTAAGATTCCTGCTTCAGTCCGGTTGAATTGATAGTAATAACCGTGACCCGGATAGCCGCCGCAATCACTGGCAACATCAGGTCTTGATTGGTTGGCCACCGTTGAACCCAAAGATTTCCGCTCACTAGAAAAGTAAACTGTCAAAGCTGTTTGCGGGCTGTCCAAATCGCATGTCCACCCTGACACACTACAGTTTCCGCTTGACGTCCCGTCTATATATCCTTTGGGAGCATAATTGTCTCCTGTAGGAGGCGGCACAGCAGTAGGCGTAGGCTCTTTACCGGGCTTTTTTGGTGGTGGCAGACATCTTTTATCATTTGGATCAGAACAACTCCAGAAAGTATCTCCAACTCTATAACATTTTTAAAGGGTTTAGGTTTTGTTACTAATAAACGGTTTATTGGAGCTGAACCCCGGACGGGATAATAGTCCTTATTTTATCACTCTGACAATTATTTTATATTCCAAAAAAGCTGATTTTATTCTTCATTATTAACTTAAAATCTTCCAGACAACCCAATCTTCCCAAAAGTGGGGGTAAATCATCTCTTTCTATAAATCCTGCGGGTACTTCTTGTTTGAAGTTATTTATTTTTAATAGAAGATTCTTACATTGATAAACAGTTTCTGATCCTCCGACTCCTAGGGTTACTTCTACCCAACAGTCAGTTATCAAATCAACTCCAAGTATAACAGCATATCGTTTAGGCAGTAGTGTATAATCCGCCCCTGAATCTATAATCATCTCAATTGGTTGCCATTTATTTCTTTTTTTGGAAAAGATTTCAACAATGGCATAGGGGCGATAAATTTTTCCGAGTTTTGTCTGACCGATAAATTTAAAGGGAAAGGAAACTATTTGGGGCATAATATCAGTATATATGATATATCTTGTCTGGGAACGAAAATTATTATTGGAGTTTTACCGTATTTTTTTTCAAGTTTATCTATTTGAATAACCGCATCCTCTCCCTCTTTTAATGGAAGAACTTCTTTATTAACTACCGCTACATGTCTACCTGCAAATTGCTTGGCTTTAGGATGTTTTCCTGAAAGCAATAAACTGATAATTTTTTCCTGATTTTCTCTCTTCATATAAATTAATTTTATCAAAAATAACTATTTAAATACAATCAGGTAAAAACCTGTGGTTTCTTTCGGGTTGCTCCCGGTTAGATCTGCAGAATTAATATGCTCAATAACCTCCGGCTGTCCCAGTTTCTTCTTCTGGGCAAACTTAAGAAGGGTTATCACTGCCCCCGGTGAATCAAGATAATCAGAATCCAGACCGTCAAGATCAGCAATCCTATAATTCTTAATCATCTCCCCTGTCTGCCTGTCCTTCTCATCCGCCTCTTTTTTCGTCAGGTAATGCGAAAAATCAACCGAAGCCAAAACTAGCGTTTCCGCTCCAATCTTTTTGGAAAAAAAATCTGCCAGTTTTTCCGTCTCGGCATCAGTTACCGCCCGTTTTAAAACGACAGGCACGATTTTTGCGTCTTTCAGAAAATATTTAATGTAAACTGCCAGGACTTCAATCGATTGTTCTCCTTCCAAAACTTCCTCATCAACCGCCGCAAGTCCTTTGTTGTATAATTCATTTACCGTTTCTTTATCCGTTTCCAGTATGCCAAATGGAGTTTCCCAGTCAGCTGATCCGCTGGTTATGACAGATCCGCCCGCTTCCCTGTGGTTGGGCCCGATTACGACCACTCTTTCAATATTCCCTCCCACAGTTTGCAGCAACCGGGCAATCATAAAACCGGCTGGATAATAATGCGGTACAATCGCAGCGCTTACCATTTTCTCTGAATTAAAAATTGCTTCGGGATCAATGGATCCATAATTCAAAGAAGAATAAAATTCGCTCTTGTTAAAATTTGAAATTTCAATTTTATTCCTGTCAAGGTTTTATTCCTGTCAAGGTTAAACCTTGGCAACCGGCTGTCTGAAAAGGCTAAAGTAAAAATAATCGCCGTAATAAAAATGAGGGGGAAAATAAATTTTATGATTTTGTTAACCAAGAAACTCTATATCTCCCAATATATTTGCTTTTTTAAAGTAAACTCCGTCGCCAGTCAAAAATACCGCTCTCTGGGCTTTTGCCAAAATATGGTAACTGCTGTCATAAACCGAAGAGCCGAGATCATATGCGATCCGCAAACTCTCTTCTTTCTGGACCCTAGTCAGTACTATTGTTTTGATGGGAAGGTTTAGAAAATCTTTATAAATATTAAGGGATGCTTTTTTATCTTGAAGCGAAAACCGTAATCCGTTTGCAACTTCAATGGCTAACAGTTTGGATGAAAGAAGATTTATTTCACCCTTGATAGCTTTCTTCAATAAAGTTTCAAATGTCTTGTAAACGTTCGGATCTTCTTTCAGTAAAGTTTTCAGAATAACTGAAGCATCAATTACCAATCGTTTCACATTCTTCCTTTATGAATTGCGGATAAAATATTGAAATCAGGAATCTTTTCCAGATTTTTTCTGTGGTCAAGAAATGCTTTTATCGGATCTTTTGATTCCAATTTCTTTTTAAGTATTTTATCTTCAGTTGCCTCAGCCACAAAACTGCTGATTTTGCCTTTACCCAGCAAATTCACCAGATCTTCATAAATATATTTAGGCAAACTGACAGTCACTCTTTGATAGTTCATAACATTATTATGAAATAATTTCATAACTTTGTCAATAGGAAAATGAAATAACCATTATTTCCTGATTTGTGCCAGAGCTTTTTCCTGTCAAGGTTAAACCTTGGCAACCGGCTGTTGGAATAACCTAAAATAACAACAGCAACTACTGTAAATAAAGCTGAAAGAAGAAATATTTTCTTCACTTGATGACGATTTTGTCCCGTTCGCTTATATTGAAACTCTCGGCCGATTCAACCGACTGGATATAGGCATTTTCCGCCGCATACTCCCCCGGAGCAACAACGCGTGCTATATAATTTATCGGCCTGTAATTCCCGCCGCTAAAAACGCAGAAATTAACCTGTTGCCCATTTACGCTGTAGGGATACCATACATTCCCGGTATCCCATCCCGGCTGGTGCATTCTGGTGACTGCCTTAAGTCCCGATGGCAGAAAATCGCTTATTTGATAGCATCCGTCCAGGGCTTTTTTCCCGATCCGGTAGCCAAGGTTAACCCGGACCAGTTCGCTTTGACTAAATTCTGTAGTTTCCGCCCCGGATGAATTGTAAAAATTCCTGGTAAGACCGATATTATTATCTTTCTTGACATTTGCCTCCGAAAACGGCACCTGGTAATAACTGGTCAGAATCACTTCCCCGGAAATTTTATTAAATTTCAGTTTTTCAAGCTGTATAGGCGTAAGCACCATCTTATGGATTTTATTTTTTTCAACTTTGGCGGTTTGGGTCTTGCCGTCGAGAATAAATTCCGCCTCCCCGCTTTTATCCTCTGTCCACGGCAGGCTGTTTTTGATGTAAAGAGCTTGCTCCAGGTTAATTAATATATCGCTTGTCCTGTTTTTTTCCAGATACCCGAACATTCCTTCTGCCTCCTTCTTGTTAATCAAAGAAGCCAAGTTAGCAGCCAGTGCTGTAGATTCAAGCACATCATCCTGGTCGCTTCCGGTGTTTATCCGGTAATACGGCTTAAAGCTCTCTCCGTATTTGCTGATTATTTCATTATAAACCGAACCTGCACCATTCTGGTCTCCGGCTAAAGCAAGACTAAGTCCCAACAAAAGCTTTTCCTGGGGTTTAAACCCGCTTTCGCCGGAAATCATTCTTTTTGTTTGTATTAATAATGGTTCATCAATTGCCGCCAATCCATATAGTGCTGCTGCCATATTTTCTTGCGTTTCCTTCCTGTCCTCAAGAATCTTCAGAAAATACTGCCTTAAGGCCGGTTTGGAAAATAAATCGCCGGCAACTGCTGCTGTCTTGGCGCTCAGCAATACTTCGGAAGAAGAATAGGGAAAAAGGGATATTCCTCCATCGCTCTGCTGGTAAATCGAAAAGTCAAAGTTATCCGCTTCAAAATTTTCGCTCGCATCCTTCCCGAAAACCTCTCTGATTAATTTCCGGGCAACAAGAGAAGGCACCTTCTGGTCAATCCGTGCCCCGTAAGTCCAGTTTAAACCCAAAAGCGGATAGTAAAATTTCCCTTTCCCTCCGTCAGAAAGTACAACCGTTGTTGTTCCGTCGGAAGCACCCTTGACTTTGGTTTCCGTATTTAATACTTGTCTGTCGCTTTCTGCTTTAACCAGCCGGCTGTTTACTACCTTTATTTCCCTGGCCAGTTTGTCACTCATCTGGCCCGACCGGGCTGTTAGAGTAAATTTGTGCCTGCCTTGCGTTAAACTCGGCAAAGGGAGCTGGAAAGACTCAAAGGCTTTTGCCTGGAAATTTTTGTTTATTCCCAGGCTGTCGCTTTGGAAAGTGTAATCAACCGCTTCCCCTTCCTTAAGTTCTTCCCCGAATGACCTGATGTTAATTACCGGTAAATCCCCTGCCAGATATTCAGTATTGGTGACCATGTCGGTAAAAAACGGCAGTTTTACGGGAATCAGTTTCGTTCCGTTTCCGGCCAAAAGCTTTTTGCTTATCCCCTGGAAAGTCATCCTCCAGGAAGTCAGGTTATCCGGAAGATTAAAGCTGGCTGTTCCTTGTCCGGACTTATCCGTTTGGATATTGCCGAAAAATGCCTTATCCTTAAAAAGATCTCTTCCCTTCTGGTTATGGACGTAAAAATCTCCGGCAAAAAAAGTCTCGTATTTATCGATTCTCAGATTATAAACCGCAACTTTCGCCCAGGTTTTCTCGATTGAAAAAATCCTGATCCATTCGTCCTGCGAGTTAAGTAAATAATCCCCGACTCTTGCTTCTCCGGCTGTCATCCACCTTCCGTTAATAAATAAGTTATGCTCTGGAGTCACCTTCAGTCCGCCGTTTATTATAAGGTATTCGGGAACTTCATGTTTGAAGGTTGCCGTAACTTTTCCCTTAACCAGTTTGGAAGAGTTGGGATTTTCCCGGGTTAAAACGAAATCCCCGGTTCTTACTTCTTCAATGGGCTTGGATTTTCCGCCGCTCATTAGTATCTCAGTCTCCGGTAAAAAGCAACCGCCGCCCTCTGCTCCCTCCGCCCGCAGCGGCAGCTTGTGTGATGAATAGCTGCTTAAAGTTCCTCCTGGAACATTTCTGTACAGTTCGGATAAAATGTCAACCGACTGCTCCTCAAGCTTGAAAAGCGATTCGTCAATAAGGCTTAAATTAACCTCGGAAGCCTCCGGCCGGCCGTCTTTGTCGCTGGTTACCACATTTAACTTTACTTCGTCTCTTGGTTTGTAAGTCTGTTTATCGGCGTTAACGTTAATTGTCAGTTTCCTGTCCTGCCGGTTGAAAGGCAAATTCAAACTCTCGCTTTTCAAAAATGTTATTCCGTTAAAATAAACCCCGGTTGCAAAGACATTGGGAACAAATTCCTCCCGGTAGGCAAACAGCCACTCCGGACGCTGCCCTGTTTTATAATCCCTCAACCCCCGGCTGTTTAACAAAAACAGGTAGTAATTATTGCTTCCTTCCGGCAGATAAAGGTCGCTTTTCTTAAAAATTAAATTTACATTTTCCCCGGTTGAGAATCCGCTTTTTTCGCGGTCTAATCCGGATTCCAAATGATAATAATCATCCTGCCTGTATCCGTAACTTGAAGATTCCCCTCTCGGATAAAGATAAGTTTGTGTATATGCTGTTTTTCCGTTTCCGTCTTCTGCCACAATCTCAATCTCATAACCTTTACCCATTTTCATTAGGATTTCATATTTTGCCTGTCCCTGGCTATCGGTGGTAAGCTTGAAATCCGCATATTTTTCTTTAACCTGAATGTAATCGTACTTTTTCTGGACGGTTTTGCTGATAAAATCATAATACTCGCCCGTTTCCTTCTTGGTCCAGGAATTTTCAAAAACAGTCCCCATCACTTCCCTGTTTGCAGCCGGGCTTCCCTGGTAATCCTCGGTATTAACAACCGCTGAATTTACTTTGGACAGGTCTATATTATAGAGACTGATATTAAGTTTCCCGGAGCTTGCGGCCGTTTCGCTTTTAACTTTCAGTCCGATCCTGGGTCCGAAAACCAAGACTCCGGACGTTCCCTCAATTTCGCCTTCCTCGGCATTCACCGGTTTGGCAGAAATATAGTCATAACGGGGATAATAGCTGTCCTTCGAATCTCTGTACTTGGGAATGTATTTGACGCTGAACTCTCCCCGGCTGTCGGACGTAATTTTGTTTTCAACTCCCTCCGATAAATTATATGAAAGGGACACGCTGTTGACCGGTGTTCCTTCATAAAAAGAGGTTTTGCCCTTAAACTCCACCTCGCTATCGGCAAATACTGCCTTTTTATTGGGTTCTATTTCTATCTTGTAGGCAGGCTTTGTGTAAGTCGCAACCGAAAAACTTCGGCTGGTAATTGTATTTTTGCCATCAGTTATTGTCAGGGAATAATATCCGGGTTTCATTGAAACAAGCGGTATTTCCCCGGTAAAGGTATCCATTTCGGAAATCTTCAGTTCCTGCTCCCAGATGTTTACCGGTTCATAATTGTAGTCGTGGTAATCGCTTGCCGTTAATGCCGCCTTATACTTGGCTTCTGCGTCTTTCCCGTCTCTTTTTCTGACCATCCCCCAGAAACTCACGCTGTCGGAGGGCAAATATAGCGGCCGATCGAGATATAGATATGACCAGTATTTGTCGGTAGGACCAGCCGGATAATCTCCCCGGCCGAAGTAACTGTAATTCTCTTGACTTTCAACAGGAATGATAAGCGTTTTATTTGTTCCGCTTGCTTTTACTCTGTAAAAAAAATTCAATTTGCCGTCTATTATCTCTTTCGGAGTTTCAAACGTACTCACGCCATTCCCGTCTGTTTTGTTAATTAATTCCGTATCAATCAGGCTTACTTCCGCATTGACCAAGGGCTTCTTGCCGTTCAAATCAAATGCCCAGACCAGCGTTTTTGTCTGGGTGTTGGTAAGGTAGGCGGCAATATCCGTCACCTGCAAAAAAGTCTGGGCAACGGGCATATCCTGCCTGCCTGCTACCCTTGCTTCAACCAGATAGTAGCCTTCTTTCAGGCTTTCAGGAAACATTATGTAAGTGTTGTAATCCTGCCTTTCTACCGAAGCCTCAAAAGACGCGATTTTAACCAATCCTTTTATATCCGACACATATTTTTCCCTGTTGTATCTGGCCCACATAGGCAGTTTTTCCTTGTCTTTTATTGCTCTTATGAATTCGCTGTCGTTTTTGTAGCCGTAGACGTTGACGGATAGCTTGCTGGCTGCATTCAGATCGGATATATAAAGGGTAAGCGCCGGTTTGTCAATGGACGAGAATTCGTTTAAAGATCCATTAAATCCTATAAAGAGTTCCGTTCTCTCCTGTTTTGGGGCTGTTTCAAATCTAAAAACAGTATCCTCAGTTAGTTTCTCGCCGCTACCCGTCAGCCCCAATCCCTTTTTCAGTTTAACGGTATAAATGGTTCCGTAATTGAGACTCTTGGGAACAAACACCAGCACTCGTTTATGCCTCTCAAATTTTCCTTCGGTCTGAGGGCTGATTTCGAAATAATTTTTCGGGTCGGTAAATCCGTCATAGCTGAAAGTAATTTCAATCCCGCTGTTAACCGGAACCCCGCTTGCCCCGTTTCTTGGCAAGGTATTAACTACTTTAAAAGGACTCTTTATTCCGAAAGACCAGGATAACAGCTTGGGCATTTGAAAACGGTAGACTTCCCCTGCTTTTAATTTTTCCTTGGGTTTAATTTTTATCTCTTTATCGCTAACTGCCGTCAAATCATAGGCCAAAGCCGGTTTTACCATGAGGGTATCCCTCACCTCATCCGTCTTTATCGACTTCTGACTGTTGAGAACAAACTCACTGTTCGTATCCACCCCGGCCGAATCTTCCTTTGTAGCTGTAATGGTCAGGGTTTCAGTTACGGTTTTAAGGGGTTTTTTAACGGAATATTTCCTCGCTATAAAGATTCCGGCTGCCAATAATCCGGCAAGCAAAAGAATGATAATTAATATCTTCTTCACGTCTGTTGTAATTCCAGCTTAACAGAAAAAATCATTCCTAAGCAACACCCTAATGGGTCTATGGTATTAACAGTGGGTAATAGATAAACGATAATTGGCCATTTCAAGCCTGCCTGCCGGCAGGCAGGCGCCGCGCTTCCGAAAAAGTCGGCTCAAACAATCCCGATGAAATCGGGATCAAAAGAAAAACGAAAAATATTAAAGAACTTTATCTTCTATTTATTTATCCTGTATTTACCTTGGTATTGAAAATACTTATCAAAGCCTCCGTAAACACCCTGCTCAGGTTCTTTTGCCTGAAAAGTTGCTGGATCAGCTCCTTCAACAATTGAATCTCGATAATAGACTTGATTTACATCTTTTGCGTATCCTAACCATTCATATTGATTCTTATATCCTATGAGTTGAAATGTACAAGGATCACTATTTGGAAGTGGGGTAAAACCTCGAACATAAACACCGTATGCGTCCTTATAATATCCTCCATCTAATACTTCAAATGTTTGTGCATCTATATCCGGTACAATTTTCCCTTCATAATAAACGTTATTTCTGTCTTTTGCCAAAAGATATTGGGGTAATACGATAAAAGAATGTATATCAGCGCCTTGAATTTTTGAACTCTCAGGGCTTAATACACCAAGATCCCTGTTGTAATAAATTCCCTTCTTGTCCTTAAAGTATTGTTCATAATTTTGTGTATTTTGGATTGGTTTGAAAGTATCTATATCAAAACCGGTTAAGGGAACGATTTCTGAAGATTTATAGAGCTGACTAAAATAAATACCATTTCTGTCTTTAATATAGTGGGTTGATAATATTTGGGTTGAATTTACGTCAACCTTTTTTACTATAACGTAGCCCTCACCTGTATCGTAAAATATATGAGTTTTATCTTTAAAATAACCGAATTTTAGGTTTTCAAATGTGTCAGAATTTGCCTCTTTAAGGATAATATAACTCGAATAATCTGAGCTGCCTGGATCGTATTGTTGCTTATATACGTAGTTTTTATCTTTTATAAAATACTGCGAAACTCTTTTACAGCTTGCACGATCCAGTTCGGAAATAATTATTGGTTGGTATGACGAAAAACTACAGTCAGATGGTGAAAACGCAGGTTGATCATCATTAACCTTATTTTCATCAACTGTTTTTAATGTTGAAATGTTACATACTTTTTTAGTTCTTACTGAAATAGGCTTTTGAACATTTGGAATTCTTTTAAATAAAGAGCCATTGAATAATATGATCACCATAACTATCATGATAATAGCGGTCATTCCTATCAGAATTCTTTTATTTTTGCCTACACTTTTTTTCTCTTTCCATTTGCTCATTTTGGTCATATTTGACAAGAGATTCATAGATTAAAACTCCTTTCCAATCCCATTATACTAATTTTTGATAGTTTTTATTTTTTTATTTCTCTCGCCGAAGGCGAGAAAAAGTCGCGCGCTGAAAATAATTGCCATGATTTAGCAATCATGGTAAAAAAAGTCGTCTCGAACTTCTTTTTAACTGATCGGCGGTTCTCGGTGAATTTGAATTTCCCCTTTGCGGCGCTCGCATCGGGCGGCGGCTCTACGGCGCCGTATCCAACGAATTCGCAATTTTCCAAATTGTACAGGCTATTGGACGAAGTTCGAACTTATTTCATTCATTTAAATTTAATAATGTTTAGTTTTATTGACAGTAAAACTAAAATACTCTACTCTATAAATATATATGTCATCATACGTTCCAGAAGATACAGCGTTAGTTCCATTAAAAGATAGACTACCGAAGGGTAGACTTCCTAAACAAGAAGAATCTGCTTATGTAAGCGCTGATACTACCGTAATTGAAGGTGGTACATATAGTCCTGATGGAAAAGACACTTTCCCTTTTCAATATAAAGAACCCTTAGAGCCAATAATACCAGAAGGATACGCTGTTGTTGATACCGATACACAATTTTTAGATCGAACAGTTGTTCATGTAACAAATCCAGGCGGAATATCAGTCGCAAATTTTTATAGAAAAATTGCGACAGGCAAAATTGCCTATTGCAGAACTCCGAAAGGAGATGCGGTAATGGTTATTGCAGACGAGAAGAAGGGAGATCAACAAATTCCTATCTCTGGTGAAGAAGGGAAAAATTTAGTAGATGGATTAGAGGCAATTCATAAATTTCAAAGAGATGCTCTTCAAGATCATAATGAATTATTAGCTAATGTTATGACTGATGCGATTGATAGAATAAAAGGAAGAGTTCCGGTTGTAAATAGTGTTCAAACATTATTACGTGAAGCAACACCAGTAACAAATATCGCTTTAAAGATTGCCGCTCCTTCTCCAATTGGAATATAAACGTAGTTAAAAATCCCAATGAAAAAAATTCAATATTGTTAGATATTAGATATATTTTGTTATAGAAAATATTGCGTGTACCCGCTTTACAAACAAATTCGAACTGTATTACCAAAAAGGTAAGCTCGTCGCTTCGCTCCTCGCTATCTGCTCGACCGCAAAGCGGCCGAGCTAACACTTTAACAATTTTCTTTGAAATAAGTTCGAATTTTTCCAAAAACTGACAGGCAGGCGTAGCGAGAAATCTAGCGTCAGCGTTAAATATTAATTGATGTCCAAGAGATGGTATATATACCCATCTTACTCCGGCTTGAAACTGGCAAGCGGAGTGAAAAACGGATTAGATGGGTATATACTGAAATGATCAGGCACAAACCTGAGTCATTGAAGTATACTTAATACCAAATGATCTTTCTTCTCAAGATTTTAATATCTTTGCTGCTAATTATTTTATTTCCGGGTAAAGCCTATTCGGCCGGTCCCGGTATTTGGCTTGAGGACGGCCTGACCAGGGTATTCAAAAACGATCCTGCAAAAACAACCAACTCGATCACCCTCTATTCTGCTAAAAATGAATATGAATCATTTCAAATAGTCGTCAAGGCTCCTGCTGGTAATGGACTGGCTAATGTTAATGTTACCGTTTCCAATTTAATAGGGCCGAACGGGACAGTAATTTCAATGGATAATCTTTTTTTATACCGGGAGCATTATCTAAATGTCACTCAAGGTAGCAGGCATCACACTGGAAAGACTAATCCGCCTTTGGGCCCCGGTTGGTATCCTGATGCTTTAATTCCTTTTAAAAATCCAACAACCGGAAATGATTTGACCGGCCGGCTTGATGCTGTTCCCTTTTCTCTCACCGCCGGGCAAAACCAGCCTGTCTGGATTGATATTTATGTGCCGCCTGATGCTGCTGCCGGACAATACAACGGGACTATTACAGCCACCAGCGATCAGGGAAACGTTTCCGCCCAAATCACTTTAAATGTCTGGAATTTCTCTCTCCCCAAAACCAGATCTTTAAAAGGGCAAACCCATATTTGGACTCCAGCCTACAAAAATAGAACTACAGACATCGAACTTCTTAAACACAGATTTAACTCAAAACAGGTAAATATCAACGACGAGAGATTTCTAATTGATAATTACGGATTAGATGAGATTAATATTTTTACACCAAGCGGAGCAACTTATAATAATTGTACAGCCAGACCGCCGCCTTTGGTTTCGGATGTGGTAACAGAAGTTGCCCGCCATCAGAAAGATATCAGTTTGTTTAACTCCTATGCCAACGAAGTCTGGAATTGCACCAGTCAATTCCCGACTTTCCTCCAATGGGCAACCAACTTAAGAGCCGGCGGGATTCAACCGGAAATAGTTACCTATCCCGTGGATGCTCTGATGGGAAGCGATTTGGATCACACTGCTGCTGATATTTGGTATATTCTTCCTAAACACTTTGATCAGGCAAAAGCCAATATCGATAAACTGGTAAATCATCAAGGCACCCAAGTTCGGTCATATAATCCTTTGGTTCAGGATGGGTATTCCCCAAAATTTACCATTGATTTCTCTCCCATAAACGCCAGGATCATGCAGGGCTTTATTAATCAGAGCATGGGATTGACCGGCACCAAATTCTGGCGGGTGGATAATTGGACTTCCGATCCCTGGAATAATCCCAATCTTTTGAGTCAGGGTGGTGTTCCTGTCCCCGGAGAAGGGGCTATGGTTTATTCGGGTGATATTGTTGGATTACCCGGCCAAGTTGTCTCTGGAGTTAGAATGAAATGGTTCCGCGAGGGCAGCGAAGACTTCGAGTATATCCAGATTCTTAA
>MFJM01000040.1:5457-7823 GCA_001779205.1 Candidatus Gottesmanbacteria bacterium RIFCSPHIGHO2_02_FULL_39_14 | reverse complement strand
GGCCTGGAAAGAGCGTTGCTTCTCTTAGAGCGGTATTAGTAAAATCTGAAAGCCCAGCTCGGGCTGCCATGAGATAATTGCGATCAAGTTTGACAGATCCGTCCAGAATTATTTTAGCGACTATTTCAAGCGGACCGGTACTGTTTGTGAAGCCTTGGGCTACAAGTAGTTGGTAATTATTAAAATCATCGGGATGAACTCCAGCATCAGCTAAGGCTCTTAAGGAAGTTGAGACGGCTAGAGCCTCACTCACACTTCTTGTTTTCTTATTAGGTACCCATATATCTGGGATTGTTCCTTTAAAGATTTGCCATGATCTAACATGATCCAAATAAACTCCCGGAAAAAAATTACCCAGAGCTCTTCCTTCATCATTCTGAAGTGGATCTCTTCTTTCAGGTTGCAGTTCGGCGATCAGTGAACCGTTAGGATCAGCGACAATTTGATTTAATTCATCTGGAGTAGTGATAAGATGTTCTTCTGATTGATAGGGCAAAGTGACAGCAGAACCAATAACAAAAACACGTTGAGGAGAAAAACGTTCAGGCATTATTTGAGGGGCAGATTATTTATTTATTACACTAGATAGACTTTATCTTTTTCCTTAATACTTTGATCTACTTTGATAGCGATTTCCTGGCCTTTTTTACCTTTGTCGATATTCTGGTGTTCCAACTGCATTGATTTGACTTCCTGGGTAAATTCCTGATCATGGCCGGAAAATTTGACAGTATCGCCGACTTTGACGGGAGCTATTAATTTAATAACAGCTACTCCGATTTTGTCATAATAATGGGTGACCGTACCGATTTGCTTATCCATGTGATCACCTCCCTTCGACAGTGCTTAGGGTAAACCTTAGGGTTTCCTCAATTATTTTACTACTTTTTAATACCAAAAGAGCAAGCATTAGGATGAAAATAAAGTTGCGGATAGGGAAAACAAGGCATTTTCTTCTTGAGGATTAACTGGGTTGCAAAAAGAAGGATTAAAGGGCAAATCAATCATAATACGGCCAGATCCATCTGGAATTGGGTGAGCTTCCTGGTTTAAAGTGCAAGTAAATTCCACTTCGCCATTCTTATTAATTTGAGTTATCACTTTGGGATATACTAATAGATATTGACCTGTGGGTGGTATTTCCGTGATTCCAATTCCGGATGGTGAAGTTTCACCTTCATCCAGAACATCACCTGCTAGATTCTTAACGCTAAATTCTACCTGTATGGACAGATCATTCAGGCCATCACAGCTATCATCAGGTTCACCGCCGTAATATCCGTCGTAACAGGAAAAAATAGTTACGCTTCTTTGGGTGGGCTCCGTGGGCCGGGCCGGACCGGCATTACAGGCAGCCAGTGTAAGAATCGTCAGAATGTTTGCTACAATATGCCGTTCTTTCATCGGGGGCGATTATAGCAGAAAAATAAATAAAGACTAAAATTACAGGTTGATGAGGTTTGTCAGCAATCTCAACATGATGAGCCGGAGGTTTACCGGGTAAGAGATTAATCCCGAGGAGAAATAGATTCCTCAAGAATTCGAAACACCTATTAGCAGGATCACCGCACCCAACTTTCTAGCCCTCGCGCTTTCGCTTAAAAAATCTTTTAAAAAGTCGGCGCAAACTTTCTTTTCCTTTTTTATTTTTCTTTTCTTTCCTCTGTTTTCAAAATGCTATCTTATTCCAGTAGCAAAATATTGTTGATAAACTTAAACCACCTTCATTCTTTATAATCGCCTGTGTATATGTCTTAAAATCTGGGAGCTGAATTCGTCTTTTTCCAACACGGGCAGATTGGTGAATATTGCGTTGTGCAAATAAATATGAAGAAAAGCTTTATGGCGGCTTGACAGAATGTAATTCAGATTAGTGTGGCGTTTAATTCATTCTGCCGTATGAGGACCGGTTATTTACTGAAGGCAAATTACGTCCGCATTTATATTTTTCATCATTCTGATGATTTTGCCCGTTCTCATGCTGAGCATGCAGTTTTGTGTGGTAACGGTTATTTTATGCATATTAGGCGGGATAGTTTTTTATGTTCCAGATAAGCATAGCAGAAACGGCACCACAATAAAAATAGAAAGTTGCAGAAAATTGATTGTAAGAATTAATTTAGAATTTTTATCCGGTCGGGATGCGCGGACTTAGAGGGAGTTCTATTAATTACGGCTGGGAGGCTTTATAAAGCAATCCGGAAGTCAATTGGGCAATTTCTGGTATATGACTGTGATTTTTCAATATGAAACTAATGGCTCCGATAATACCTATTCTTTGGGATACGTTTAATGTTGGCAAGGTCTTTTCGGTCAGGAGAGAGAAAAAACCAGAGAGAGCAGAACTTTGAACTTCGGATAATTGA
>MFJM01000040.1:3931-5347 GCA_001779205.1 Candidatus Gottesmanbacteria bacterium RIFCSPHIGHO2_02_FULL_39_14 | reverse complement strand
CATCTATGGCTGCATAATCTTGGAGAGTGGCTAACTGTTCACCTATTAAAGGGGCTAGGGCAGTGCGCTGTTCGGGCGGGTAGGTATAACTAACTAAATTATTTATGCGGGTAAGCAAACCAACAGGAAGCTGTTGTTCCCTTAGAATGGCTTGGGGTATTCCCACAGATAACCCATCTAGTTCCGGTATATGTCTGTTATGACTCACCAGCTCGCCAACGGCGGTGAGGACATTTTTTCTGAGGTCTACATTCAAATGAGGCAGCATACTTTCACTAAAAGCGGTGAAGAAACCTGAGACAGCAGTTTGTTGAGCTTCTGAAAGCGGAAAAGTTTCTCCAGACGGTCTCGATCTGGCTGGATGTAATAAACTGGCGGAAACGTTCAGAGCTTTAATAGCCTCAATACTTTGACTTAAGGCTGCAGCATTGGGATTTTGTGTGAAACGAGTAAGAAGGTTGGCCGTATGTTCAGGGGGATAAGACGAACCGACGACACCTAATAATTCATCAAGCGCAAGAGCGTCTTGGATCTGAGTTAACTGTTCACCGATGGTATTCAGGTGACTGATTCGTTGATCAGGAGGTGTTGATCTGATTAGATCTGAAAGACTATATGCAGTTTGCCTTTGTTGTTCAGGAGTTAAACTTGACGGTTCAGGAACAGTACCAGGTAAAGTGCTTATATCCATATAAATTTATTATTTACACCCCATCCGTTAATTGTCAATGAGTGATGACCATTAAAATTGAATATTAAAGCGGATACGATCGGGGATAGTCTCGGACATATTTTTCAATAAAGGTATATTTTTAACGGGAAGGGAAATGAAAAGATAAATTGCTATGACTATTTATTGCTTTTTTGTCTGTTGTCACCAATAATGAATATAGTCAATTCGAAAGGAGGTGACTATCGATGTCTCAAGATGGACAAGAATTACAAGGTGTAGGACAAACAAAGCTTGACCAAAGAAAAGTAAATATTGCCGAACATAATGAAGCTAACCAAAGAACACTTGAAGCTATTAGTAACTTATTTTCTGATGATCCTGAGAAGGTTGCTAATGGACTTAAAACAATCGCCGATCTTGAAGAAAGAGATGCACAAAGTAGTGGGCAACCTTGGATACCAGAACAACGATGGGAATGGTTAGGAAGAGCGGTGGAGATAGTTGATCATGCAAAGGGTGGTGAAGCAGTGAACGTGGCTATTGGAGGAACTGCTCACGGTGTCTTTGAACCCAGAACCGGGGTGGTGGCTTGGTCTCAAGAAAAAAGACAGGAATTCATGGATATCGTGAAAAGAGAAGGATTCCCACCTTCTGCGCCAACCATGCCACCGACACCAGGAGGTATTGAGCCGGCAGGAAAATAAATAGAAACAATAGTTTCATTTCTCCGGAATTACTGGGAA
>MFJM01000040.1:0-3841 GCA_001779205.1 Candidatus Gottesmanbacteria bacterium RIFCSPHIGHO2_02_FULL_39_14 | reverse complement strand
GCCGAGAAGTAGCCAGGATAACTCAAGCACAAAACGCAAGAGAAGTGCACACTGTTCCGCCTGGACGTGCAGATCTATTACCAGGTGCTGAATGGTTAGTTGAACATGGTGGATATATGGAAGGCCATATAGAGGAAGGAACAGGTGATATCGTAATCGATAAACACATTCCTCCTACAACATCATCCTCTGAAGGAACATGAATTAATGCCAAGATTGAATGTTTGGTCGGGATGCGCGGACTTGAACCGCGGGCCTCGCGGTCTCAGAATAGTTGCTTCGCAATTTTCTGAGTAAACCTTTACACTGTAAAATCTGTCGGCTCTCCTGAAAAAAGTTCGAACCTATTTTAAAGAAAAGCGATAGGTGCGGTGAGTGGTTCTACTTAGCAGGATCACCGCACCCAACTTTCTAGCCCTCGCGCTTTCGCCTATAAAAATCTTTTCCGGTTCAAGCATAAAAACTGATATAATTTTATATGATAAAGCAACTATACTTAATCAGTAACGATACGATCGAAAAAATTCTCACCAAGCATAATTTAGGAGTCCTTAAGTCTTTTGTTCCAATTAAAGCAGGATTGATCAATCCTGCTTTTCTCATCAATGATCGCTATGTTTTGAGAATCGACAAAAGCGATCATCTTAAAAACGTACAGGGTCATGATACCCGTTTTGAACGAGAAGCGTTTCTTTACGACTTGCTTCCCAAAAGAGATATACCAACTCCACAATGTTTAGGATTTGATACTTCTGGCGAAATAATTCCTGAGAAATACATAATCGTTTCCTATATTGCAGGAATTTCTCTGTCAGATGGATTTAAAAATCTTTATAAAGAAATCCAACAAAAACTTTCTTTTCAAATGGGGGAGGTCATTAGAAAAATTCACAACGTTACTCCCGAGGTCTTAAACGGCAGTGCATTATTTGGTCCGAAAACTGGTTGGAAAAAACTATACGAGAAGGAATTTACTTTCTATTTAAAAGAAGCAACAAAAGGAAAATATTTCTCGCCGGAAGTTGAAGAAGAAATCAAAAAGGCATTTCAGCAATTTCAAAATAATATTTTAGATTTAGAGAATGAACTTCGACTTGTCCATTCTGATTTTAGTGCCAGTAACATTCAGATAAATGCTGGTAGAGTTGTTGGTATTTTTGACTTTGAGTGGTCCCATATTGGTGACCCATTGTGGGACTTGCAAAAATTTCCAGTCGATTTTCAATTAGGAGACGGATTCGGTAGAGAAAACTTTCTTAAAGGGTATGGAATGGAAAACCCAACTGCAGAAGAACGAATTCGAATAAAAATGTATACCATACATCAAGGGTTGTGGGAATTATGGGCTACCAAAACCCAACTATTTCCATTTGGAGAAAAGGAAATTAAAGAAGGGCAAGAGTTAGTAAGCTCAGCAATAGCTCTATAAAAAATGTTATCAAAGCGACCAGTAAGTTGATGAAAAACAACGCGACTGCGAGAGAGACAGACAGCACATTAAAAACAAAGGAAGGAAAAGAAAAAGAAAATTCGTGTCGCCAAAAATTCGACTTGATCGAGTGGGAACGATATCTTGAACAACTTGATGAGCTTACGCAATCACTCGAAATCATTAAGCCTTAACAATTTCAGCGAAAAAGATCATTGTATTTCACTTTTGGATATCGGATAATAGTTTTAAGCTATTTATTAGCCAAAAATGAAATATGGCAATTGCAATGAGTAAAACGAGAGAACAATTCCCTTTGAGTACAAAGAAGGTCTTAAAAAAGACAGTGACAGGAACTTTGGTTTGGGTAATCCTCCTTCTTATCATTTATGGTGTTTCGGCTATCTTCCTCATTTCACTCGCAGAAGCAATCGGTAATTACTTTGGAATAGTAACATTTGGCATTTTGGGCACTCTGTTCTTAATTGTAGTTTTAACTTATCTTTATCAACTCTGGTATTACAATGTATATTTCTATGACTTAACAGACGATTATATAGTCATAAAAAAAGGTCCGATTACGCCTCATGAAATTACTATTCCCTACGAACGCATTCAAGATGTTTATGTAGACCAAGATATTTTGGATAGGATATTCGGGTTATATGATGTCCATTTATCTAGTGCGACAATTTCATCAGGCATGGCAGCTCACATTGATGGTGTAGAGAAGCCAGCCGCTGATGGTTTGCGTGCTGTTTTATTAGAAACTATAAGCAAAAGGATTAGTAGGAATAGGGGTCAAAGTATACCACAAAACAATACTACGCCTTCTGCACAATAAGGTTATGGATGGAGTTATCACAGAACAAAATTACCCAGTGGAAGGTATCTGGGTTTTGAAATCTATATTAGGCTCGCTTATTGCCTTACTTGTCTTTGGTTCGTTTTACCTAATCCGCCTCCGATTTGGAATAAACGATAATGACACCAACTTCTACTTAATAGTTTTTGCCATTTTTATCCCATTTTACTTAGTTTATTCTGCACTCCGCAGGGCAACTTTTCATTATTCCATTGACGCTAAGTTTTTAAACCTACAACAGGGTATTTTGAATAAACAGCAGAGGCATATTCCATATGGAGTTATTCAGAATGTCTTTGTGAAGCAAGACCTGTTTGACCGATTGTTTGGCCTTGCTTCACTTACTTTGGAGAATGCTTCAATGGGTGCTGGTAGTCAACAAGAGGGACAGACAAAATTATTTGGACTGACTTTAAGTAATAAAAAACAGCAGAGGGTCGAAATGGTTGGATTTAGCGGTAATAAAGTAAGCATACCGGGACTTACAAAGCAAAACGCAGAAGTTTTAAAAGGAATTGTCCTTCAAAAGATGAAAGAGAACCCTATCGAAGACAGTCAGTCCGGTCTGTAGAGAACTTAAGGGATTGAATCAGGTCATGGAAAGCAATAACCAGCCCTCTACACGCCTTCCAGAAGCCACGCAAGGGCATACCGTGAGTCACTTGGTCGGGATGCTCGGACTTGAACCGCGGGCCTCTGCGTCCCGAACGCAGCGCTCTAGCCAACTGAGCTACATCCCGAAACGTAATAAATTTCTCCGAAATTTAAACGTTTTCCTATTTTAACACCCGGGTGATAAAATATTAAGGATCAGTATGTCCCCGTAGCTCAACGGACAGAGCAGAGGTTTCCTAAACCTCCGATGGCAGTTCGATTCTGCCCGGGGATACAATAAAAAATCAAAACTCAAAATTCAAATGTTAAATGTCACAAATAGACGGGAAGTAATCAAATTCATCATTATCCGGACGATCGGGAATTTCCTGGTGTTGACTTCAATTTGGGGGATAGGAATGACTTTGGGACCGGCTGCCTATCTTGAGGTATTGTACCGTTTTAACCAACTTCGGAATATCCGTTATGAACTGGCTTTTCAGCCTAAAGCAGAGCCCCCGGAGATTACAGAGGAACTGCCGCCCGTTAACTCAACTTTTTTCGGACAAATAGCCGGGGGAGACAAAATTGAATTTATCCAGCCTGTCTCGGCCGAGTTTGCCATTGTTATTCCCAAAATCGGAGCCAACGCACCCATCATGCCCAACGTCAATGCAGCTGATCCCAACATTTATCTGCCTGTTTTAAAGGATGGAGTGGCTCATGCTTTGGGAACTGTTTTTCCGGGAGTCGTGGGGAATATTTTTCTATTTGCCCACTCGACGGATAATTTCTGGAACGTAGGACGGTATAACGCTATCTTTTACTTACTAAAAGAGTTGGAACAGGGGGACGAAGTAAATCTGATATATAAAGGCAAGAGATATATTTACCGTGTTACCAACAAATTGATAGTTGATCCGACTGAAGTAGAATATTTGACCAAACAGGTT
>MFJM01000039.1 GCA_001779205.1 Candidatus Gottesmanbacteria bacterium RIFCSPHIGHO2_02_FULL_39_14 | reverse complement strand
ATAATTGAAATTTCCCGTAATTTTTTTGTTCAGGCATCTGACGGGACTGTTTGTTATTACGGAGAAGACGTTGATAAATATTCCAACGGTCAGATTATCGGGCATCCCGGTGCCTGGAGGGCCGGAGTAGGTCCGAATAAACCTGGAATAATTATGCCGGCTCACCCTGCAGTCGGCCAGAAGTATCAGCAGGAAATTGCTCCGGGCGTGGCCATGGACAAGGCGGAACATATGGCTATTGAATCCTCCTATACCACACGGGCAGGAACGTTTAATAATGTGCTTTACGTGGAGGAGACGCCTCCCAGTACCAAGCGTTATGCGCCTGGCATTGGTATGATTTATGATGACGGCATGAATCTGACCAGCTATAGATAAATTCCCACGTTTATTTTATTTGACTTTTTAGATGTATAGGATTATGCTTCTTATAGATAGAAACCAATATGATTAATTCGCACTGTCGTCAATGTTTGCTAACCGCCAGTGACCAGTCCAGACTTTTTATACTGGAATATCTTAAAAAATTAGATCGGGAAGCAACAGTTACCGAAGTTGTTAAAAAACTGACTTTGCGTCAGCCAACAGTTACTTTTCACATCAATAAACTGGCTGGAGTCGGTTTAATAAATAAAAGGAAAATTGGCCGTCAGGTTCTTCTTAAAGCACATCCTCGAACAATTAGATGTAAGTTGTGCATCCTCTATAACTAATATAGTTAACGTGGTAATTGCCCTCTATTTTCTCGGCTGTAATTATAATTAAACGGCCAAGTCGGTTGTGGATTACTGCTAGTTGGTAATGGCGGATTTATTTGCGTTGTCGGCCAGGGAATTCTGCGTATTTCGGGAAGAGTCGGCAGTATAAATTGGGAAAATTTAGTTGGCGTTGGTAATACTCCGTAATAGTGTATTTTGACGTCTCCTCCCTGCAAATATCCTGTGATTTGCCACTCTGATAAATCACTAGCGGTTAATTCTCCGCGGCTCTGATCAAAATTCCATAAAATTACTGTTGATTGGTCATCTTGAAGATTAGATTGATATAAATTATTTTGCCAATTTTGACTAATATTTTGTTCAGCCATTGATATCCGTAACATGTCAATTTCCCCATAATAATTTTGACTGCTATTGGTGAATCCGCTGGGTATATTGCTTCCCAGGATTATATCGTTACCGATTGGCATCAGATTGCTTGCACCCAGAACGCTGATAACGTTTTGTCCGTTAATATAAAGTTTCGTCGCCCCAGGTGATATGGTTATTCCAATAAATTGCCAGACATTTTCAGTAAGTTGTCCTGATGTTATTACTCTTAATGATGAATTATTGAAGACATATGATAAAGATAGCGATCCTCCATTTATACCTATTTGGTAAAATATTTTATTCGTTGAAATATTTCCGATTGTCAATATCTGTCTTTTATTGGAAATATCATAGGGTTTAATCCATGCCTCCAAACTAAAAGCAGCCGGAGGTAATGCCGTTAGATTTTGGGCCTTTAAGTAACCGCCATTGAAAATTATATAATTTCCTACTGGGGCGGCTTTAAGCGGTTTGAGGGTTAACCAGGGCAATATTAAAAGAACGAAAAGAATGATAAATAACGCCAGTCTTTGACGAAACATAAATTTTGGGGCAGTATCAGGGGCATTGATTTATAATAGATACTAGTTTAAATTAATTGAAATGTCAATGGAGCCTTAAAGTATGGAGTTCAAAAAAGCCCTGGATATCAACCGGGAAATAAAAAAAATTGTTAATAAGTTAGGTTTTAACCATATTAACTATCGGCGCTTGGTCTGTTTTCGTTCTCAAGGTTCCTCATCCCGGGCAACAGCCCGTATTTGGAGTTTTCCCAGAATTTGGCAATTGGCCTTAAATTTACCTTCTTACTATATTATTGAAGTCATCTCGGAACGCTATGATAAACTCTCTTATGAAAGACAGCAAAAAGTACTGATTCACGAACTGCTGCATATTCCCCGTAATTTTTCCGGCAGTCTCCTGCCTCATAAAACTAAATCGCAGCGCATAGACAGCAGACGGATTGAAGCACTTTATCAAAAATTGTTTGAAGATTGAAACAATATAGGAAACTTTATGAAGATACTTATTCACGGCGTGGATAATGCTAAATCCAGATTGAAATTAAGAGAAATACTTGAGGATAAGATCCAGGAAAAGATTTTTCTGGAAGGTAAAAAGGTAAGTTTCCAGGAGGCAGTCTTAGCTTGTGAAACATCGTCTTTAATCGCGGAGGATAAAATAATCGTTCTGGAAAATTTTTTTCAGAGAAAAGAAAGCCGTGAGAAATCCGCTATATTAGCTTATCTTTTTAATTCGTCTTTTTCCTTCAAAGTCATCTTCTGGGAAGATAAAGAACTCGATAAACGGAAAATTAAAAACCTGTCCCCGAATTTGCAAATTTATCATTTTGATTACCCGGGAACACTTTTCAAATTTTTGGACGGTTTAGGTATTCAGTCCTCCGCCTCAGTATTAAATCAATTTCACTTGCTGCTTAAAAATAATGATTCCCAGTTAATTTTTAGTTTTATCGTAAGGCAGTTCAGATTTCTTTTGATGATTTACGAAGAAAAGAATAATTCCCTTGCTATTCCCGATTGGCAATTTTTTAAATTAAAAAGACAGGCTCAAAATTTTAATTTGGATAAGCTGATTAATTTATACCGCCAGCTTCTGCAAATTGATTACCGGGTCAAAACGGGTCAAACACCATTACAGCTTGACCAGTTACTTGACTTCTTTCTTGTCAATATTTAGCATGAACAGGTGTTTAATGAAAAAAATTAAAATTGATCAATCGATCTTCCGGGATTATGATATTCGAGGAATCTATCCCCGGCAATTAAATGAGGAAATTTTTTTTATTCTTGGACGTGCTATAAGTCAATATTTACAAGTCAGGGAAATTGCCGTTGGCCACGATACCAGACTCTCTTCTCCGTCACTTTTTAAGGCGTTGGTTTCCGGCTTCAATAGGCAGAATGTCGATGTTGTCGATCTTGGTCTTATTTCCACAGAAATGAATTATTTTGCTTCCGGTTATTATGGGTATCCTGCCAATATTATTGTCAGCGCTTCTCATAATCCTCCTCAATATAACGGCTTGAAGATTGTCAAAAAAGGTGTTGTTCCTTTACATGGCGGTTATGGTCTTCCTGAAATAAAAAAAATAACCCTCTCCCAACAGTTTCCCCTAACGAAATTGACAGGCTCTGTAAAGAAAAAATCCATCATAACTGACTGGATTAATCACCTCCTGACATTTGTGGAAATAAAGAATTTAAAAAAATTAAAAGTTGTAATTGATGCCGGAAATGGTATGGGTGGAATAAGCTGGCAACGGTTAATAAATCACCTTCCGTTGACCATCATTCCTCTGTATTTTGAACCGGATGGTCATTTCCCCAATCATTTACCCGATCCTCTGATTACGAAAAATCTCGCTAAACTTCAGAAAAAAATAAAAACTGAAAAAGCAGATTTGGGTTTTGCCATAGACGGGGATGCCGATCGTTTATTTGTCATAGATGACCAGAGTCAATTGCTGACAGGATCAATAACCACCGCTATGCTGGCTGAACATTTATTGGAAAAGGAAGGTCCGGCCGCCGTTTTATACAGTGTTACCTCTAGCCGGCTTGTTCCCGAAATAATCAAAAAGCATCAGGGTGTACCTTACAAAACCCGGGTCGGTCATTCTTTCATCAAGATGGAAATGAAAAAAACCAACGGCCTTTTTGCCGGTGAACATTCCGGTCATTTTTATTTTCGTAAAAATTATTATGCCGATTCGTCATCTATTGCTGGTCTTTTATTTTTGGAATTTTTATCCTTGAAAAATAAAAAGTTATCGGTTATCAGGCATAATTATGAAAAATACCACCAGTCTGGTGAAATTAATTACTATGTTGACGGTAGCCGAAATTTTTTTCATAATTTAAGGAAATACTTTAATAAGGAAAAATTGGAGGAAATTGACGGATTAACGGTTGAATTAGACGGTTGGTGGTTTAATATGAGGAGTTCAAAAACCGAACCGCTTGTTCGTCTCAATCTGGAGGCAGACAGTAAGCAAATTTTAAAGCGGAAATTTAAGTTTTTGCATAATCTGATTGTTCGGTTTGGAGGAAAAATTAAAAAAGAAAAAATAACCTAATGGGAAACGGACTTACTAATCGTCTTGATAACCAGGCGGATATTAACCAAATTGATAGCGGTAATTCCTTTTCCTCAGTAAGACTCTTGTCCAACCAGATTAGTCAGACCTGGCAGGAAATCTCTCTATTTCCTTTGATCGTATCCGCCCCAGTTTCTTCAGTTTATTTTTGCGCTATGGGAGGTTCAGCTTATGCTGGCCGGATAATAAAAAGTCTGTTTTATAATTCACTTAAAATACCGGTCGAGATTGTTGATTCATACCAACTGCCACAATCAGTAAACAAGGGAAGTTTGATCATCTGTGCCAGTTATTCAGGTGATACCGAAGAAACTATCTCCTGCTGTCGGCAGGCTTTATCTAAAAATCTTCCGCTAATCGGTGTCAGCCAGGGAGGTCAATTAACCCGTCTCTTAAAACAAAACCGAAAGCCTGTTTTTAATTTTACCCAAAAATTTAATCCGTCCCGTCAGCCTCGTCTTGGCCAGGGGTATATGATCGTTTCCCAGTTGGGAATTTTATCTAAACTCCGTCTGATCGACCTTGATGATGACGACATGGATAAAATAGTAGTCTTTTTAAATAAGCGTAATACTCAATTAGATGTAAAAATGGCTGTCTCTTCCAATCAGGCAAAAAAATTGGCTATAATTTTTTCCGATAAAATAGTCAATCTAATTGCCTCAGAGTTTCTTTCTGGCTCTCTCCATGCCATTCGTAATCCTCTTAACGAAACAGGTAAGCATTTTGCCAATTATTTTGTTCTTCCTGAGTTAAATCACCATCTTTTGGAAGGATTAGAGTATCCTGAAATACTTAGGCCAAACGCCTTGTTTGCTTTTATTGACACACCTTTCTACAGTTCTCCCGTTAAAAAAAGAATGGCAATAACCAGGGAAGTTTTAGGTAAAATTGGTCTAAAATACCTGACCGTAAATTTGCGGGGTGAGAGTTTATTAGAAGAAGTGTTCGAACTTCTGCAGTTATTTTCTTTTGTCTCATTTTATCTGGCTGTTCTGCATAGGGTTAATCCTACACCGGTACCATGGGTGGATTATTTTAAAAAGAGATTATCGGCCAAAGGCTGATTTGCAATTGGCCGAAAAAGGAGGTTGTTATGAAAAATTATACATATATTGCCTGGTTTGATGCTGTTGATAAGGATGATATTGCCCTGGTCGGCGGTAAGGGTGCCAACCTGGGAGAAATGTTTCAGGCGGGTTTTCCTGTCCCATACGGTTTTGTAGTCAAAGCCAATGCTTATTTTGACTTTATCCGTGAAAAAAAACTTCAGGAAAAAATGAAACAGCAGCTCAAAGTTTTAAATCACCATGATCCGCAACAGCTACGTCAGACCGCTAATATTATCCAGAAAATGATCCTAAAAGAATCCCTGCCTGAGAAAATTGCCAGGGAAATAATGATTGCTTACCTTGATTTACCATTCCTTTCTTCCCAAAAAAGAAAATTTTCCCAAAAATTAGTCTCCTTTTTAAAATTTCCGCTGGTTGCCATTCGCTCCTCAGCCACCGCTGAAGATTTGCCCGGGGCTTCCTTTGCCGGCCAACAGGATACTTATCTAAATATTGAAGGGGAAACTAACGTTTTAAAGAAAGTACATCAAAGTTGGGCATCTCTCTTTACTCCCAGAGCTATATTTTACAGACAGGAAAAGAAATTTGATCATCTAAAAGTCGGTATAGCCTCAGTGGTGCAAATGATGGTGGCTTCGGAGTGTTCCGGTGTCATGTTTACCACCGACCCGGTCACCAATGAAAAAAACAGGATAACCATCGAGGCGATTTTGGGATTGGGTGAATTGATTGTTCAGGGAGCTGTTACACCCGATCATTATGAAGTAGACAAACATAATTTGGACATTTTAGTCAAAAATATCAGTGATCAATCCGTCATGCTTGTCAAAAAAGGTAAAGATAATGTTGAAGTCAAATTAAAAAAAGATCAGAAACGGCGGCAAAAAATAACGGACAGTCAGATCAAAGGCTTGTCTAAATTAGGAAAACAGCTGGAAAAACATTATTTTTTCCCTCAGGATATTGAATGGGCTATTAAAGACAATAATTTGTATATCGTTCAAACCAGACCGATTACTACCTTTAAAGACGATAAGTCCTCTGAAGCTAAAAGCAGCGAGAAAAAAACACCCCTTAATCTTAAATTAATTCTTAAGGGTGATCCGGCCTCCCCGGGGATAAAATCCGGTCCGGTTAATATAATCTATCAGGCCAGCGAAATTGATAAGGTAATGGCCGGTGATGTATTGGTAACTGTTCAAACCAATCCTGATTTTGTTCCGGCGATGAAAAAAGCTGTTGCCATCGTTACCGAAAGAGGCGGCCGGACATCTCATGCTGCTATAGTCTCACGGGAATTGGGAATTCCTGCTGTAGTAGGTGCCCCAACAGCTACCAAAAAGCTGACCAGAGGTCAGATAATTACTGTTGACGGAGGTAAGGGAGAAATATATGAAGGCAAAATTGAAGAACAGTTGACCACTCTGGTAGAAAAGACTAGGGTAGTTTCCAAAGTTCCACTTAAAACTGTTACCCGGGTCTATGTCAATTTGGCCACTCCCAACAGGATAACGGAAGTCTCCCAAATGAATACTGATGGTATTGGACTCTTAAGGGCGGAGTTTATGATCGCCGACATTGGCATCCATCCTAAAAAATTGTTAAAAGAAGGTAAACAAAAATTTTTTATTGAGAAACTAAGCCAGGATTTACTTAAATTCTGCCAGGCTTTTAATCCTCGTCCGGTAGTTTATCGGGCTACCGATTTTAAAACTAATGAATATCGTAACTTAATTGGCGGTAAAGATTATGAACCGGAAGAACCTAATCCCATGCTGGGTTATAGGGGTGCTTACCGTTATATGTCTGATCCTCAAGTTTTCAATATGGAACTTGAAACTATTAAATTAGTCAGGGATCAGTATGGTTTTAAGAATCTTTGGCTGATGCTGCCCTTTGTCAGGACTGTTAACGAATTGGTAGAAGTAAAAAAAATTATCGCTAAATCAAACCTTTCCCGCTCTCCGACTTTTAAGTTGTGGATGATGGTGGAAATTCCTTCCAACGTCATTTTACTTGATCAGTTTTGCCAGGTGGGCATTGATGGAGTATCCATAGGCAGCAACGATTTGACTATGCTCATTTTGGGAACAGATCGTGATAATACCGAGGTTTCTCCCGAATTTGACGAAAGAAATGATGCTGTAATGTGGGCTATAGAAAGAGTGATTAAAATCTGTCATCAGTATAAAGTCACTTCATCTATTTGCGGACAGGCCCCCTCTGATTATCCGGAATTGGTGGAAAAACTGGTCTCCTGGGGAATTACCTCTATGTCTGTCAATGCCGATGCTCTTGATAGAGTAAGAGAGACAGTCTATCAGGTCGAAAAGAAACTTTTTATTAAAAAATAACCGCTCATGCCCATAATAAAAAAAATAACCGCCCGGCAGATATTGGACAGCCGCGGTATTCCCACTCTGGAAACGACTATTATCTTGGATAATAATCTACATTCCTCTTCTTCTGTTCCTTCAGGTGCCTCAACCGGGGCTCATGAAGCAGTGGAATTGCGGGACGGTGATAAGAATTATTTTTTCGGTAAGTCCGTTTTAAAAGCGGCAGCCAAGGTCAATAATAATATAAATTCTCTTTTACAGGGAATTGATGTTAGTCAACAGAAAAAAATTGATACGCTGCTGATTGAAGCTGACGGAAGTGCTGATAAAAGTAATTTTGGCGCCAATGCCATTCTTTCCGTTTCCCTCTCTTGCGCCCGCTTGGCTTCGCGAAATAATAATTTGCCTCTTTACCAGTATCTGAGACAACTTTATTCAGGAAAGTTCAATAGCCAAGAAGTCAGACCAATTTTTAATGTCATTAACGCTGGGCTTCATGCCTCCGGATCAGTCAGTTTTCAGGAATTTTTTCTAATTCCTAAAAATAAGAACTTTGCCGATTCTCTACAAACCGGTTGCCAACTTTATCAACAATTAAAAAAGGAGTTGCTGGTCTTGGGTAAAAATACCTCCGTCGGCGACGAAGGAGGTTTTGCACCCCGTTTCGAAAATAATGACCAGGTAATAGATTTATTGATTAAAGTTATTGGAGATGCTGATGTTACTTTAGGCTTGGATGTGGCAGCTAATACATTTTATAAAAAAGGGTTTTATCTTCCAGAGGACATTAGATTGTCTTCTGATAATTACCTTGATTTTATATTCCGTTTGTCCCATAAGTATAATCTGGAAATTCTGGAAGATCCGCTTGCCGAAGATTCGTGGGCTGACTGGGTTAATATTACTGCCCGAATTGGCAACAAAACCAAAATAATCGGTGATGATCTACTGGTAACCAATCCTCACAGGTTAAAAAAGGCAATTGACATTAAGGCCGCCAACGGCATTCTGGTGAAATTAAATCAGATCGGTACTTTATCGGAGACATTGGAAGTCGTCAGGATGGCTCGGGATGCTAAATTCACTGTGATTATTTCCCACCGCTCAGGAGAGACGACCGATGATTTCATTGCTGATTTGGCTGTGGCTGTCGGAGCTGATTATGTCAAGTTTGGTGCTCCTGCCCGCGGTGAAAGAGTTGCCAAATATAACCGCCTTCTGGCTATTTATCAGAATAATTTATGAATTTTGTTGTTCTCCTGGTAATAGATGGTTGGGGTATTGCTCCCAAGGGCCCGGGTAATGCCATCAGTCTGGCTAATATACCATTTTACCGTCAATTAATTAAAGATTTCCCTCATGGTCAGTTAGAAGCTTCAGGTGAGAATGTAGGCCTTCCTAGGGGAGAAGACGGTAATACTGAAACCGGTCATTTAAATATAGGAGCTGGTTATATCGTTCCTCAAGATCTCCAAAGAATTAATTTTTCCATAGCTGATGGTTCTTTTTTTCAAAATCGGGCTTTTTTGCAAGCTTTGGACCATGCCAGAAAATATGAAAGTAATTTGCATCTTTTAGGTTTAATAGGTGCCGGAGGTGTGCACTCCAATATAGAACATTTATTGGCCTTATTACAGCTTTTAAAAGAACAGGATTTTACCAGAGTTTACCTTCATTTAATTACTGATGGACGTGATTCTCCTCCTAAATCAGCTCTTATCTATCTTTCTCAAATTGCCAATTTCCTTACAACTGTAAAAGTCGGTAAAATTGCCACTCTGATGGGCCGCTATTATGCCATGGATCGTGATCGTCGCTGGGATAGAACCGAGAAAGCTTACCTGGCATTAACCGAAAGTAGTGTCAAAACTGCCGCCTCTGTTAAAGACGTAATTAATTCGAACTATCAAAATGGAATAACCGATGAATTCATTGAGCCTATTGCTCTTACCGATAATGGAATTCTTTTGCCAAGAATTAAACCTTATGACAGTGTAATTTTTTTCAATTACCGCATTGATCGGCCAAGGCAACTGACCAAAACTTTTATTCTTCAGGATTTTGAGTCAAGTGCCAACCTGCCTGATTTTGATCCATATACTGTGAAATATTTTAAAAAACATGAAGTTGCTTTCTCAGGTCATCAAAGGCCATTTATTAGAAATAAGTACCTAGAACATCTCTATTTTGTTACCATGACCGAGTATAGCCAGGCTTTTCATGTCTCTGCTGTGGCTTTTCCACCGCATATCGTAAACGAGCCTTTGGGTAAAGTTTTAGAGGAGAAAGGTTTGTATCAGCTTCATGCTTCTGAAAGTGAAAAGGAAAGATTCGTCACTTATTATTTTAACGGTCAAAGAGAAGTTCCATTTAAAAATCAGGATAATCTGATAATTCCTTCACCGGCTGTTCCTACCTATGATTTGAAACCTGAAATGTCGGTAGAAGTTCTGACTGAGGCTGTAATAAAAAAGATAAAGTTAAGCCGTTATCACTTCATTGTCGTCAATTTTGCCAATCCCGATATGGTGGCTCACACCGGCAACCTTGCTCCGACCATTAAAGCCTGTGAAATAATTGATAAATGTTTGTCTAAAATAATCCCTCAGGTGATTAAGTCAGGTGGCACAATCATTATCACCGCTGATCATGGCAATGCTGAAGAGCTTGTTAATCAGAAAACAGGCGGTATCGATACCGAGCACTCAGTTTATCCTGTACCCATTATAATTGCTAATAAAAAGTTATCGGCAAAGTCAGTTATTTTAACTTCCGGAATTTTGGCGGATATAGCCCCGACTGTCTTATCTCTTCTTAATCTTGCCATTCCTAAAACAATGACGGGTAGAAATTTATTGGAAAATGTTTTACACTAGTAACTATGAAAGTTACTCTCTCTGTTATAAAAGCTGATGTTGGTTCAGTCGGCGGACACAATATACCAAGCCAAAAACTTCTTCAAACCCTGGAAAATCATCTTAAAAATAAAGGCCAGAGGCTCCTTATAGATTATAAAGTCACTCATACCGGTGATGACGGTTGTTTTCTCATGTCTCATAAACATGGTGTTGATAATCCTGATATTCACCGTTTGTGTTGGGATGCTTTTACCAAAGCTACCAAAGTCGCCAAAGATCAGGGTCTTTATGGTGCGGGTCAGGATATTCTAAAAGATGCTTTTTCCGGCAATGTCCGCGGTATGGGACCGGGTTCCTGCGAGATGGAATTTGAGGAAAGGACCTCAGAACCTTTCGTTTTGTTTGCCTGTGATAAAACTGATCCCGGAGCCTTCAATTATCCTCTTTTCAGGGGATTTGCCGATCCGTTTCACAACGCCGGTTTGCTGTTAGCTCCGGATATGGCCAAAGGATTTGAATTTACCATTATGGATGTCAATTATACTGAGGGAGACAGGGTGATTGTCCTAAATGTCCCTGAAAATTATTATGATCTTGCCGTTCTTTTAAGAGACCCGGAACACTATGTCATTGAAAAAGTTGTCGCTCGCTCCACCGGAGAAATAGCCTCTGTTGTTTCGACCTCCAGATTGCATAATATTGCCGGTAAATATACTGGAAAAGACGATCCAGTCGCCTTGGTTAGAACCCAAAAGCAGTTTCCTTCAACCGGTGAGATTTTATCACCCTTTGCCACTGCCCACTTTGTCGTCGGAGATAATAGGGGTAGTCATATAGTTTCTCTTATGCCGGTTAAACAGGGAGGAATAATTTCCTTTTTTGACGGTCCAGCCATCGTTACTGCTTTAGGAATTTGCATGCATAACGGCATCTTTACCGAAGGTGTAGATTTGTTCGATCAGCCTTTTTGGGATGTTATTAGAACCAAGTCAGCTGAAAAAACAATTGCTATTCGTGATCAGGGATTTTTTGGTGCTGCTATGGCACCTATGGAGGAACTGGAATATACCGGAGTCGTAGAAAGAATAAAACTGCTTGACAAAAAATTTTTCATCAGAAAAAAATAAATAACTACTAACTATAAACTGTAAATTATTTCTGTCCAATGATACAAACTGATATTTTCCCCAAAAATAACTACCCGTTCCGTCTGCCTCCTCACTTGAAAAATTATCAGGAAACTTATGATAATTTTAACTGGCAGGGAGCCAATAATGAAATAGTTTTTTTTGACAACGGCAAACTTAATGCCGCTTATAATGCTGTTGATCGTCACCTAAATTCTCCCCGTAAAGATAAAATTGCTCTCATTTGGCAAGGAGCAACAGGTAATAGACAAACCTTTACTTTTAACCAGTTGGCCGCTCTTTCCAATCAATTCGCCCACCTTTTGAAGGGAAAAGGTGTTCAAAAAGGCGATCGGGTATTTATTTTTCTTCCTCGTGTACCTTATTTATATGCCTCGTTCCTGGGGATCCTGAAAATTGGTTCAATCGCCGGACTTCTTTTTTCTGCTTTTCAGGAAAATGCACTTTTGGACCGTTTGAAAGATTCGGGAGCTAAAATTTTAATAACCAACAGCCAATTATCTCAACGAATGAAAAATATCCGTTCTCAATTACCGGATCTTAAGGAGATAATAATTATCGACAGTGATAATTTTGACCAAGAACTGGCAAGTCAGTCGGGACAATTGGAAATTGAAAAGACTGATCCCTCTGATTATGCTTTTATGCTTTATACTTCAGGTACTACCGGCAAGCCTAAAGGTGTCGTTCATCACCACTATGCCATTCTTTCCGAACATGTAACAGCCAAATACGTATTGGATATCCACGAAGAAGATATTTATTGGTGTACTGCCGATCCCGGCTGGGTCACTGGTATTGCTTATACCATTCTGGGCAGTTGGAGCTGCGGAGTAACCAGCGTTATATATGAGGGAAGGTTTGATCCGGCAACATGGTATCAAATCCTGGCAGATAATCATGTATCTATCTGGTATACAGCTCCTACCGCTATTAGAATGTTGATGGGTAAAGAGGACGTCACTCCCAAGCAGTATGATTTATCTCATCTTAGACATATCTTATCAGTTGGTGAACCCCTTAACCCCGAGGCTATCCGTTGGTCAGTTAAACAATTGGGATTGCCATTTCATGATAATTGGTGGCAGACGGAAACCGGTTGTATTTGTATTGCTAATTATCCCACTATGGATATTAAAATCGGTTCTATGGGTAAACCGGTTCCCGGAATTCAGGCTGCCATCGTCGATGATCAGGGTCAGATTCTGCCTCCTGAAAGAGAAGGAAATATCGCCTTAAAGCCAGGTTGGCCGTCAATGATGAAGACTATTTGGCAAAACGAAGAAAAATACCAGTCTTATTTTGTTAATGATTGGTACCTAACAGGTGACCATGGCTTAATAGACAATCAGGGCTATTTCTGGTTCATCGGACGTGCTGATGATGTTATTAAAACTTCCGGAGAAAGGGTTGGTCCGTTTGAAGTAGAGTCAGCCTTAGTCGAACATCCGGCCGTTATCGAAGCTGGTGTTATAGGCAAACCTGATCCCGTCCGCGGGGAAATAATCAAAGCTTTTGTCGTCCTTGAACAGGAATATCTGGAAAAAATAAAAGATTCAACTTATTCCGACCAGCTGAAACAGGAATTAAGCCAGTACGTTAAAAAACATTTAGCCGGTCATGCCTACCCGCGGGAAATAGAATTTATTGATAAATTGCCCAAGACAAGAAGCGGCAAAATAATGCGTCGCATCCTCAAAGCCAAAGAGCTTGGCCAGCCCATCGGCGATACCTCCACCCTCGAAGAATATTAAGCCAAGAGTTCAATGGTTTAAATCAATGAACTTTTTTCATATTTAATTTCAACCTATTTAATTTCAAAAAGTAAAGTGATCTCACCCTTTAAATTTTTTCCTGCTTTTAATATTTCTGAAATATTTTCAGAGAATATTTCCTCGTAAACTTTTGTTAATTCCCGGGCTATAACAACTTTAATATCTCCAAATATTATTTTAATATCTGTCAAAGTTCGGTTTAACCGGTGTGGTGATTCATAGAAAATTACAGTTGGTTTTAGTTCGGAATGATTAAAAGTATTTTTTAAATCTGTAAGTAGCTTAATTCTTAATCCTGATTTCGCTGGGAGATAGCCTAAAAACAGAAATTGATTTGGAGGTAAACCTGATACCGTTAAAGCGTTTATTAAGGCACTTGGTCCGGGAACGACCGTTACTTTTATTTGTTGTTTTAGACACTCCCTGACCAGTTTATAACCCGGATCGGAAATTAAGGGAGTTCCGCTATCGGAAACCAAGGCTACTTTTTTCCCTTGTCTTATAAATTCTATAATTTCCGGAATTTTTAACTCTTCAACCTCATCATAAAAGCTGATTAATTTCTGTGTTTTATTGATTATTAAATCTTTTATTTTCCATTCAAAATTCATGATTCTTGATTCATAATTCTTAATTAGTTGTCCTGTTCTTCTTGTATCCTCGCAAGCTATCACGTCTGAAGAGAATAACATTTTTAAAGATCTTATGGAAATATCATCTAAATTTCCTATAGGCGTGGCGATTATATATAAAGGATTCATATCGGTTAAGTATATACCTATCTTACTCCGGTTTGAAACTGCGAAGCAGTGAAAAGCGGATTAGATGGGTATATACTGAAATGATCAGGCACAAACTTGAGTCATTGAAGTATAAATTATCTTTAACTTGAATTTAAATTCGTAAAATAGTATGATAATTTCATACTGTGGCTAAGATTGTCCTTATTCGCCATGGGGAGTCCGAATGGAATAAAATTGGTTTATGGACAGGCTGGAAAGATATTTCTTTGTCAAGAAAAGGACACCGGGAAGCCAAAGCTGCGGCTAAAGTTGTCAAAGATATTTTTTTCCACCTGTCATTTTCTTCGGATCTTGAGCGTTCTTGGCGGACGTTGGAAATAATTCTGACCGAACTGAAATTGGAAAATATTCCGGTCATTAAACACCACGCCTTAAAGGAAAGGCATTACGGTGAATTTACCGGTAAAAATAAATGGCAGATAAAGAAAAAAGTCGGAGCGGAGAAATTCAAAAATATCAGGCGCGGATGGGATGAACCGATTAAGGACGGCGAAACTCTAAAAGATGTCTATGATCGGGTAATTCCTTATTATCAAGAGTCAATTTTGCCTCATTTAAGGTCCGGAAAAAATGTTCTTTTGGTAGCTCACGGCAATTCCATCAGGGCTTTAATTAAACATCTGGAGGGAATATCAGACAGCCGGATCACTGAAGTGGAATTAGCAACAGGCGAAGTCATTTTATATGATATTGATAAACAGGGTAAAGTTAAAAGTAGTCAAAAAAGGAGGGAATAAAAATGGAAAATTTAAAAATCGGAATTAATGGTTTTGGCCGGATAGGTAGGTTGGCTGCTCGAATTATTTTAAAGAGAAAAAACTTGGATTTAGTTGCCGTCAATAGCAGGGCAGACAGCTCTTCGCACGCCTATCTTCTTCAATACGATTCCACCTATGGTCAACTTGATTTGCCCGTAAAATCAAATAGCCAATACATCTATGTAGGATTAAAAAAAATAGCTGTCTTAAAATTCGAACAACCCGCCTTAATTCCCTGGCAAAATCATCAGGTAGATATTGTTATTGATGCTTCTGGCAAATTTAGAACCGCTATCGATCTCAAAGGACATTTATCAGGCAGTCAATTTGTAATTTTATCTGCTCCGGCTAAAGATAAGACAAAGACATTTGTCTTGGGAGTTAATCACCATCTTTTTAATCCGCGAAAAGACAAAATTATTTCTAATTCTTCCTGTACAACCAACTGTCTGTCGACAACACTTAAAGTATTACACGATAATTTTGGTGTTACTAAAGCTTTCATGACTACCGTACATGCAGTCACGGACTCTCAAAACCTTTTGGATAATTCCCACAAACAAATACGATTACGGCGTTCCGTTCTGCCTTCCATTATACCTGCCTCAACCGGTTCAGCTAAAGATATCATCAAGCTGTTCCCGCATTTAAACGGAAAAATATTTTGCCAGGCCATACGAGTTCCCGTTGCCACTGTGTCCTTAATTAATCTGGTAGCAGAAGTCAAAATAAAGGTTAATAAAGATGAGGTCAATAATGCTTTTAAAACAGCCTCAAAAAAAAATTTAGCAGGAATTTTATCTGTAACTTCTGATGAACTCGTTTCAATAGATTTTAAAGGTTCACCTTATTCATCAATAGTTGACTTGAATCTGACAGAAGTAGCCGACGATAAACTGTTGAACGTTTATGCCTGGTATGATAACGAATGGGGCTATACCGAGCGGTTGGTTGATTTATGCCAGTACATTGGCAAAAAAAGCAAAATTATATGAACAAAAAGGATATTACTCAAATCAAAAATCTTGATGGTAAACGGGTTTTTCTTACCTGCGATTTTAATATTTCCTTAAAAAATGGATCACTGACTAATGATACCAGAATCAGAGAAGTTATTCCGACTATTAAATATCTGTTAAGGCGGAATTGTCACCTTATTTTGGCCTCGCATTTGGGCCGTCCCAAAAGACATGATCTGACTTTTTCTTTAAAGCCGGTGGCTAAAAGACTGGAAAAATTTCTCGGTCTTCCTGTGGAGTTAGTTGATTATTATTGGCAGGATAAAGCCCTTCCCTTAATTAATAAAATTTCTCCTGAAAAAATTGTTCTTCTGGAAAATATTCGTTTTTATAAAGGTGAAAAAAATAATGATCCAGAGTATAGTGCTCATCTGGCTAAAATGGCTGACATCTTTGTTAATGACGCTTTTGGAGCTTCCCATAGGGTTCATGCCTCGATTGTAGGTATAGCCAAATTTTTACCGGGTTATGCCGGTCTTCTATTAAAAAAGGAAATTGACATGCTTCAAAAGGCTCTGCATAATCCTCAAAGACCGTTATTGGTTTTTATTGGTGGAGCTAAAACTCCTGAAAAGATATCTGTCATTGAAAAATTGTTGGATAAAGCTGATTCGGTTGCTTTAGGCGGAGCTATCGCTAATACTTTTTTAGCTGCCTGGGGCTTTGGTATGGGTCAATCCTTGGTTGATTATGAGATGGTGGAAATGGCCAGAACGGTTTTTTGGGAGGCTACCCGAAAACATTCAGCCCTTATTTTACCCATAGATGTAGTCATCCAAAACAGTCATACGAAAAATAAGCCGCAAATTGTCAATTACGATCTGGTTCCCAGTGATGTTGCGATATTTGATATTGGTCCTCAAACTAATCTTCTTTACCGAAAATTAATACATAATGCTAAAACCATCATCTGGAACGGACCGATGGGTTATTATGAAAATAAGCTTTTTCAAAAAGGTACAGATCGTCTATTAAAAGATATTGTTCAAGCCGATGCTTTTAAAATAATCGGGGGTGGGGATACTTTATCATTTATTGGTAACCAAAAATATTTGAACCATTTTAATCACGTTTCTACCGGTGGTAGCGCCATGTTGGAATATCTGAAAAATGGAACTCTTCCGGGAATAGAGGTCCTGCAAAATAATTAATTATAGCGGCGGAATACTGCCACAACTTTGCCTTGAACTTTTACCTGAGTGGCATAAATTGGTGACATGGAAGCATTGGCCGGTTCCAGTCTGACTCTTTCTTTTTCGTAATAAATTCTTTTTAAAGTTGCCAAGCCGTTAGGAAGTATTGCCACGACCAACTCTCCGTTTTGAGCGTCATTTTGATGTTGGATAACCACAAAATCACCGTCAAATATGCCTTCCTCAATTAATGAATTGCCTTTTACCTGAAGAATAAATCCCGGCTTTTTAGTACTAATCATATTGGCCGGAATAGACAGATAAAAATTGGGATCAGTATGAGGTTCAAGAGGGGCCCCGGCAGCAATAAATCCTAAGACAGGTAGTTCCAGCGCACTTTCCGCAGCCGCTGGTTTTATTTTGTCACTAATAATTTCTACGCCTCGTTCTGAACCTGGAGTTTTACGTAAATATCCTTTGAGGATTAACCTATCAATATGTTCATGGATCGTCGAGGCAGCGTTAAGACCTAAACCCTGGGCTATTTCGATTAATGTCGGAGCATAACCGTTTCTTTGAACATACTGGATGATAAATTCCAAAACCTGTCTTTCTCGATTATAAAGTACCAATGCCATAAATAATCCGAAAAATTTAATGTATTAAAATTATTTTTATAGATAAACAATTTAGCTTAATTTAAAAAAAGCCGAAAGTCAAGAGATATGATAAAATATCATTTTACCATGGATTTTAAATTGGCAGCCCCTTTTGTTCCGACCGGTGACCAGCCTCAAGCTATAGACACCTTAGTTAAAGGTTTAAAGAATAATCTTAAACACCAGGTTTTATTAGGCGTGACTGGTAGCGGTAAAACTTATACCATGGCTCAAGTTATTGCACGGATGAATAAGCCGACATTGGTAATTTCCCACAATAAAACTCTGGCTGCCCAGTTATACCAGGAATTTAAACAATTCTTCCCTCAAAATGCTGTTTGTTATTTTGTTTCTTATTATGATTTTTATCAGCCTGAAGCATATCTTCCTCAAACAGATACCTATATTGAGAAAGAAACGGAAATCAATGAAGAAATAGACAAATTACGGCTGGCTTCAACCACCAATCTTTTGACGAGACGTGATACTTTGATAGTTGCTTCCGTATCCTGTATTTATAATTTGGGCAATCCGCGCCAATACGGCAAATTTATTTTGGAATTAAGAACAGGTGAGCCAATCAACCGCCAATCGATAATTGAGCGTCTGGTCGATCTCCAGTATGAAAGAAGTGAATTTAGCTTTCACCGCTCAACTTTCCGCCTGCGGGCAGAATTTATTGATGTCTATCTGGCTTACGAATCCTTTGTATTACGTATTGTTAACGATTTAGGTAAAATTAAAAACCTGCAAAAGATTGATCCCTTAACCGGTAAATTAATCGAAGAATACGATTATTTCGCCATCTATCCGGCTAAACATTATTTAACTGATTTAAGTTCCCAACAATCGATTTTCGATCAAATAAGTAGAGATCTAGAAATATCAGTGGCAGAATTTAGACAAAAAGGAAAGTTGGTCGAAGCTCACAGGCTTAATCAACGTGTTAATTTTGACCTGGAAATGATTAAAGAAATGGGCTATGTTAACGGCATTGAAAATTATTCTCGCTATTTTGACGGAAGATCGCCAGGTGATCCTCCCTATTCTTTAATTGACTATTACACTGATCCCTATAAGGATAATTGGCTTATGTTTATCGACGAGTCTCATATGACTGTACCGCAGTTGCGGGGCATGTATAACGGTGACCGTTCCAGAAAAGAAACATTAATCGATTACGGTTTCCGTCTGCCGGCGGCGCTTGACAACAGGCCATTGAAGTTTGAAGAATTTTTTATCCGTATTCCCCAGTTAATTTATGTCTCAGCAACTCCTAATGTTTGGGAAATAAATTTAGCTAAAAATTCAGCTAAAAAAGTAAATTCCCCGTTATCGGGAATTGCCGAACAATTGGTTCGTCCGACCGGTATTCTTGATCCCATAATTTCTGTCCGTCCGACCAAAAATCAGCTGATTGATTTAATTCATGAAATTATCAAACGGAAAAAAAATCATCAGCGTGTTTTAGTAACCACTTTAACCAAGAGAATGGCTGAAGATCTGGCTAAATTTTTGGAAGAACAAAAATATAAGCAATTGCCTGAATTTAAAAACATAAAGGAAAGTGATATTCCTCGTGTTTCTTATTTACATAGTGACATTGTAACCTTGGAAAGAAGTGATATTTTGGATGATTTAAGACAAGGTAAATATGATTGTCTTATTGGCATTAATTTACTACGTGAAGGATTGGATTTGCCGGAGGTTTCTTTAGTGGCCATTTTGGATGCTGATAAAGAAGGCTTTTTAAGAAGTGAAACCGCCCTCATTCAAACCATGGGCCGGGCTGCCCGCCATATTAAGGGAGAAGTGATTATGTATGCCGATACTCTGACAGGTTCCATGACCAGAGCAATTTCAGAAATTAATAGAAGAAGAAAAAAACAAATGGAATACAATAAAAAACATCATCTTAAAGCCAAACAAATCACTAAACCCCTTCGGGAGAAATTGGTTATTCGCGATGATGAAGATAAAATTTTGGATAGGATATTGGAACGCAAAAGCTCCTATAACAGTTTATTAAATGTTTCCTTAGATGAACTAACGCCTTTGGATGCCCGAAAAATTACTAAAAAAATGGCTATGGAAATGAGAAAAAGTGCCTCCGAATTGAATTTTGAATTGGCTGCTGCCCTCAGGGATAAGATTTTGGAAATAAATAAAGCATTTGATTAAAAACTATGCAGGATAAAATAATCATTAAAGGTGCCCGGGTTCATAATCTGAAAAATATCAGTCTGGAAATTCCCAAAAATCACCTGATCGTGTTTACCGGTATCTCTGGTTCCGGTAAATCGTCTTTAGCTTTTGATACTATTTATGCTGAAGGACAGCGCAGGTATGTGGAAAGCCTGTCATCGTATGCCCGACAATTTCTCGGCGTCATGGATAAACCTGATGTTGATTCCATCACCGGTTTATCTCCGGCAATCTCCGTTGATCAGAAAGCTACCTCTCATAATCCTCGGTCTACTGTAGCTACCATTACCGAAATTTATGATTATTTAAGGCTTCTTTTTGCCAGAGTAGGACATCCGCATTGTTCTGTCTGCGGTCGGGAGGTGGCAAAACAGACGGTTACTCAAATTGTCGACAATATTTTATCGTTAATAAATCAGGAACTGACTCAAAATATTAAGAGAGATGTCAGACTCATGATAATGTCTCCGGTGGTTCGTGACCGCAAGGGAGAATTTAGTAAACTGTTTGATAATTTAAAGCACAAAGGCTTTTCCTTATTAAGAATTGACGGTAGTTTTTACTCCTTACATGATGATCTTGTTCTTATTAAAACTAACAAGCATTCTATTGATGTCGTTATCGATAAAATAGCTGTTAATAAAAATAACCTCCGCCGGCAAACAAATGACCTAAAAAGGAGATTCTCCGAATCTGTTGAGAATGCTCTTAATTTAGCTCAAGGTTTGGTTTATATTGCTTTTGTTAAGGATGTTTCATTTTCTTTTCCTGATAAACCAACAAAACTTGACGTCCATCTTTATTCAGAAAAATTTGCCTGTCCCTGGTGTAATATTTCGCTTCCCGAGATTGAACCCCGCCTTTTGTCTTTTAATTCCCCTCATGGAGCCTGTCCGACCTGCAATGGTATT
>MFJM01000038.1:6032-6174 GCA_001779205.1 Candidatus Gottesmanbacteria bacterium RIFCSPHIGHO2_02_FULL_39_14 | reverse complement strand
TTTTGCGGGAAATTGATTTTAAGTTTGAAGCAGAGGAAGGGCTGGCTGGTTACCAGTGTTATCTTGATTGCGGTACACCTCTTCCCGACGAAACTTTTCAAATGTGCAAAAAATCAGACGCTATTCTTTTCGGAGCCGTGAC
>MFJM01000038.1:4022-5989 GCA_001779205.1 Candidatus Gottesmanbacteria bacterium RIFCSPHIGHO2_02_FULL_39_14 | reverse complement strand
CTTAGAAAACTCTTAAATCTTTATGCTAATGTCAGGCCTTTTTTCTCTTTACCGATCAGTTTAAGCAGAAAAGATGTGGATTTTATGATTATCCGTGAGAATACCGAAGGCTTATATGCAGGTAAAGAAAAACTGACTAGGAAGGGCGCCGAGGCAACAAGAATTATCACCAGAAGTGCCTCTGAAAAAATTTTCAGATTTGCTTTTGAGCTGGCCCAAAAACAAAAGAGAAAAAAGATAACCGTGGTCCATAAAGCCAATATCTTAAGGCTGACTGACGGTTTATTTATTAAAATAGCCGAAAGATTGCATCGGCATTATCCAGAAATAGAAATGGATTATATGCTAATTGACACTGCAGCCTTAAATCTGGTCAGAAAGCCTGAAATTTTTGATATGATTGTCACAACCAATATGTTCGGGGATATTTTATCCGATGAGGCAGCAGGCCTGGTCGGCGGTTTAGGTATTGCCTCTTCGGCAAATATAGGTGATAAAAAAGCACTCTTTGAACCGGTTCACGGTTCGGCTCCCAAGTATCAGGGGAAAAATACTATAAATCCATTAGCCGCCTTTTTTTCAGTCTGTTTATTGCTTGAATATTTGGGAGATGCCGAAAAAGCCAAACATTTAAGAGAGGCGATATTTAAAGTCATTAAAGGAAAGTTCGTCACCAGAGATTTGGGAGGAAACGCCAAGACAACCGAAGTTACCCGGGAAGTTATTAAATGTTATAAGAAATTAAATGATTATAATTAAAGTCGGCGGCGGCAGATCAATCAATTGGGATTATTTGGCAGAGGATCTGTCAACTATTCAAGAGAAATTTATTGTAGTTCACGGTGCGAACGCCTGGATGAAGGATATTTCCGAAAAATTGGGCGTAGCCGAAAAAATTATCACATCCCCCTCCGGTCATATCAGCCGCTATACCGATTCTCAAACGATGGAGATATTAACGATGGTATATAGCGGACTTGTTAATAAAAAAATTGTCGCCTGTTTTCAAAAACACGGCATAAATGCCGTCGGCTTATCCGGAGCGGACGGAAAATTGTGGCTGGCCAGGAAAAAAGAAGCTATTCTGGCTAAAATAGGCACAAAAACCAAACTTGTCACTGATTCATTAACCGGCAAAGTGGAAAAAGTGAATACCGATTTAATAAAAATCCTGCTTAAAGGCAACTTTACGCCGGTCGTAACTATTCCGGCCATAACAAAGGACGGAGAGCTGGTTAACGTCGATAATGACCGGGCAATCCCCGTGATGGCCAAAGATTTAGAGGTTAAGACTCTGGTTTTTTTATTTGAAGCATCGGGATTGCTGCAAAAATCTGATGACCCGGCATCCAAAATTGACCGGATAAATAAAGAGGAATTGGAAAAATATATTGAAATATCAGAAGGTAGGATGAAGAAAAAATTACTTGGCGTGAAGGAAGCCTTTGCTGCAGGCGTGAAATCAGTCTTTTTCGGAGACGGCAGAATTAAAAATCCGCTCTCATCAGCAATTAAAGGAAAAGGGACCGTAATAAATTAAAATGAATAATACTCTCGTTATTAAAAACAATTTGGTCGCCTCATACCCGAATAGGGGAATAACCTTTGTCAAAGGCGAGGCTGCCTACCTCATTACACAAAGTGGGGAAAAATATCTTGATCTGGGTTCAAACTATGGAGTCAATATATTCGGTTACCGTCACCCCACAATCACCAATGCTCTCCATAAGCAGCTTGACAATTTGGTAAATCTGCACGGGTCATTTGGCAGTGATGTCAGGAACCGGGCGGCTGAAAAATTAATTAATAAATGCGGCGGTAAACTCTCCCGGATTTTCTTTTCCAATTCCGGGGCCGAAGCCATAGAAGCGGCTTTAAAATTTGCCAGGGCGGCAACTGGAAAAACGCATTTTATTGCCATGAAGAATGCCTATCATGGTAAAACATTGGGAGCGCTTTCAGCCACT
>MFJM01000038.1:3772-4003 GCA_001779205.1 Candidatus Gottesmanbacteria bacterium RIFCSPHIGHO2_02_FULL_39_14 | reverse complement strand
ACCCCTTTTTGCCTCTGCTTTGGAATTTTTCCCATGTCTCATTCGGCAATATCAAAGATATAGAATCTCAAATCAGCGGAAATACGGCTGCTGTATTGATGGAGCCGGTTCAGGGTGAAGGCGGTATTTATGTTGCCCCGCAGGAATTTTACGAGAAACTGCAAGCTCTTTGTAATAAACACAATCTATTACTTATCATCGATGAAATACAAACCGGGGTTGGCCGGACAG
>MFJM01000038.1:159-3759 GCA_001779205.1 Candidatus Gottesmanbacteria bacterium RIFCSPHIGHO2_02_FULL_39_14 | reverse complement strand
CGGCGAACAATTTGGTCTTCAGCCTGATATTCTCTGTCTGGGCAAGGGTATAGCCGGAGGAATTCCGATCGGGGTTACCTTAGTCTCAGAAACTATCTCTTCTAAAATTCCGCTTCACATTCATACTTCAACATTTGGCGGTAACCCGTTAGCTTGTGCGGGCATATTAGCTGTCCTTCACGAATTTGAAAGCGGAAAGATATTGTCCCGGGTTAAAAAACTGGGCGAGTATTTTTTAAGGCAATTGAGAACTATTAAAAATCAACAAATAGTTGAAGTCAGAGGCTTAGGATTGATGATCGGCATGGAACTGAGGAAGAATGCAACAATCGTTCTTAAAGCTCTCCAACAGGAAAAAGTTATCGCCATTCCGGCCGGTTCAAATATCGTTCGCTTCCTGCCCCCGCTGATTGTTACCCGAAAAGAATTGGCTAAAGCAGTCTTTATCCTGAAAAAGATATTTTCCTGATTTATGTGCCGTTTTTTATTAGTCAGGTCAAAAAAAAAGCTTAAACCTGAAAAATTGTTACGGCAGTTTGCTTTGATGTGTCAAAAAAGCCATGCGCCTGACGGTGACTGGCAGGGCGACGGTTGGGGGATTGCCTGGTTTGAAAAAGGCAACTGGCAATTATATAAGTCCCTTTTACCGGTTTGGGAAGATCAAAATAAATTTTCAGACATACCGTCAACAAATTTATTTGCCGTTCACGCCCGCAGTGCCGGTTTTCCCCAGCATAAAAATAATTTGGATTATAATCAGCCCTATCTTGGTGATAATTTATGTTTTGTCTTCAACGGCATGATCCGTGGAGTAAATCTGAACCGCGAGTTGGAAGGTCAAATAGGATCACAAAAAATTTTCTCATTATTACAGCAGGAGATAATTCACAAAAACGGCCAGGAATCCCTTAAAACTTTGGATACGACTATGCTTAATAATTCCAGATCGGTCGAAGGCATGAATGTCGGCCTGATTCTTGGTAATAATTTTTATGTTCTTTGCCGATACTCCAAACATCCTGAATATTTTACTCTTCACTATTTTCAAAGCCGGGATCTGGCTCTCGTTTGTTCGGAAAAGATTGGCGATCATGCCTGGAAACCAATGTTCAAAGGGGAAATTCGAGTTCTTTAAGTACCTGTATACAACACAGCTCGAAAGCACTTCATGAATAATATTTAAAATTTAATTTAGCGAGAAAAAGGGGTGAGGGGAAAATGAATCGCTAAATTACTTCATTGTTGCTCACCCCGCCTGCGGCGGGGTTCGCATTACATCAGCTCGGTCCCGATCTCCATCGGGACCTCGCATTTCTTTTCTTCTTTTGAGAGTATTTATTGCTAATTGGATCTAATTATTAACTATTGAATACTTTTTAATGAGTATATTATATATTCTTTAATTATTGGTATTGTGTCTTAGCTTCCGTGAGGTGAAGTCTTTGTTGATAATTTACTTCTCTTTATTGCTATCTTCAAAAGCCTTGGCAACACTTGGGCTATTGGCCGTCAACCTTTTCACTGTTAGCTCAGATGCTTTATTGTTTGCTAGTCTCAAATTATTGTCTGACTTTAATAAATTTTCTTTTACTTTATTTAAATGATCAATTGTTTTTTCAATTTCTTCTACAGCTTTGCTAAATTGCTCGGAAGCAAGACTGTAATTTCTTGAAAAAGCATCTTTAAAAGCATTCATATTGGCTTCAAAATTGGTGACATCTATATTTTGATTTTTAAGGGCAAAAATAGTTTTTTGCAACTCTTGGGATTTCAGATTGCCTTGGCGCAAAAAACCAATTATAGTAATAAAATGTTGAGGACGAATAGCATACATGCATGAATATTCAGATATAGTTACTATATCGTCATAATATTCGTTGTCTTTTTCCAACAGGCTGACTAACACAGCATATTCACATTTTTTTTCGAGTCGATCTTTATCCAATTCTTTGAAAAATTCTTTGTTTTTATGCTTTATAGCTGTTGTGCCATCTTCATTTTTCATCTCAAACATAATTGATAATATTTCATTACCATCATCGTCCAATTCTCGATAAATATAATCTCCCTTTGAGCCGGACGTTGATACTTGATTGTCTTTGCCAAATTGTGCTTTTGGAAAAGCGAATGGTCGAATTTTATTAAATTCATTTTCACAGTGAACTTCCAATGATTCTCCGATCATTTTCGTACTCATTATTGATCGCATCTCCTTTAGAGACACAAGTGCAGTCTCGCTTGCTTTAAGTTGATCTTGATACTTTTGTTCGCTTAGCTCTTTCTGATGTTTTATATCTTGAATTGCAGTATCTTTTTCAGTCAATATTTGTCGAAATTCGTCTTCTAATGACTTCTTTTCTTCCAAATTTTTTAGTTTAAAATCAGACTCAATTTGTTTTGCTATACTATCGACTTTACTGTTTAATGTTGCAATCTCTTGATCTTTTTTTGTAAGTGCTTGATTAGCTTTATTGATAATATCTTTCTCTTTAAGTTGAGATTCGAGGTCTTTTTCCTTCTCAATGCTACGTTTTGCTGCTTCCAATTGTGTATTAAATTCCTCGGTTTTGATTGATTTGATAAGGTTTTCAATTGATGTTTTATCAATATCTGTATCGTGTATAGATTTGAGATTAATCAAATCTCCCTTTTGAGCATCTTCTAGAAGTACTAGAGTATTTTCGTCTTGGATAGATACCTTAATTTTTTTCATAAATAAAGTTTACATTTTTGATTTAAATATGCAATGTCTGATGGTGATATTTTATTCATTTCTAATCGACTTTTGAAAAAAAAGCTGCGCTGCCTTTTGTAATCTTTTTATATTTCCACCCTTGTTTTTTGCAGAATTCTTCCGCAGACTCGCCTTTTAATTTGGTAGAAACCCAGAGTAAAAGTGGTAAGCCTTTTGTTTCATGAAGCTCTTTACTACCGTCTTGATATTCTATCAAGAAATCAGGTAAATACCGCCTTATGAACCCAAAAAACTTATAAGGTATTTTTATTCCATGTTTTTTTGTCCAGCTTTTTACTGCCGGATCTCTTTCTAGTTCAACAATATATTCACGTTCCAGAGCTGAATCATAATTTTCCCAACCTTCAGGATTTTTCTTTAATTGTGTTAATTTTCCACGCTTTGCAATCATTTGTTTGTTAAAATCCCTTCAATCAACTCAGGTCTTAAGAAAATATCATGTACTTGATCAACCATTGCCCAGAGAATTCTTAGTTGTTTTTCATCGGCTTCTTCAATTTCTTTTCCGAGCAAAAATCTTTTTGTTATATGCTGCCTTATAACTTTGATTAGATATGCTTGTCTATCATCAGGGTTTCTGTCATATTCAAGTAACGCGGCCAGTGCAATATTATGAATTTGTTTAGTGATTTGTTTTCTAATATCACCTAGATCCCAATGTTCTGTATTAGTAGCTTTCGCTAAGTTCTTTACATCAATTTCAGGAAAATTTTTATCCAAAGTTGTCATATCAGAATCGAGATTTAAACTTTTAATTTGGACAACATCTTCGGATATATTCATTTTGTGGGGATCGTATTCATAATCATCAAGATACTTTTGCCACTCATAGATTGGTTCAACGA
>MFJM01000038.1:0-134 GCA_001779205.1 Candidatus Gottesmanbacteria bacterium RIFCSPHIGHO2_02_FULL_39_14 | reverse complement strand
AATTTTTGACATATCAAGTTTCTCTTCAGCTTCCCCAACAGTTTGTTCTCCTTCTTCAACTGTCTCAATTGTTTCTTTCTCCGTAGGGATTTTTTCTTCATCAATAATAATATTAGCTGGGTCTAGTTGATCTG
>MFJM01000037.1:12556-31675 GCA_001779205.1 Candidatus Gottesmanbacteria bacterium RIFCSPHIGHO2_02_FULL_39_14 | reverse complement strand
TGTTCCTGCATATGCTGAATGCGGATATTGCGGTCAAGCATATGCACATAGCGATATTATGGTTGAAGCCGGAAATATAACAAAAGTAACGAAACCAGAATGTGCACATTGTGGTGGTAGTCATCCTATACTTTCAGGAGATTAATTAGTTATCCTTCCTTTTCGCCCCGCCTCGCGGGGCGACCGCTCGCGAAAAAATACCAGTCAGCCTTTGGCTGAAAAAAGCGAGGCCGAATGCCGAGCCCCGATGGTCATCGGGATAAACTCCATGCGAGCCCCGTTTCGGCGAGGCGAGCTAACAATGAAAACAGGTTCGAACTTTTGGATAAAGACACTGCGTACAGTGAAAAATGGATTGAAAGTAAAGCTTAGTTTCCAGATACTCTTGCTAAATCCAACTCTGTTTGAAATACTGACATTATGGATACTAATCTTTCAAATCAGCCCGGAATACAATCAGACATATCAGAAAAAACAGGTCTTCCAAAACCACTAGTAAATTATTTTAAATCCCGCTTTCCAATAATCTTAGGGATATTTCTTATTCTGCTGGTTTTTACAGGCGGAGCATATTATTTGGGACTCAAAAAAAACAACTCAAATAATAATTATTCCCAGACCATTAATTCGCACCCGCAAGCGGAAACTACTATTGCTGTTCAAATAGAACCATCGGTTAATACTCAAAACCAATTAATACCTTCTCTAAACCCAACCGCCATTTATATTACCGGCTCCTCAAGTAAGATGGTATCTTCTCCTCCTGAATGGCAACAATTTACTGCAACTGATCCGGATTTTGGAATAAAAACCACGTTGTCACTGCCTCCTGGCTTTTCATTCCTCTTTACAGGTTCAGAATTTACAATCCAAAACGCTTCTGATGCGTCAGAATTATGGGATTATTCGTCATCCGTCTACAGGAATAATGATGGTGTTCTAAAAAACCATTACGACGGCAGTTCCCGCAGAGCCTGGTATGAAAAACGCCTGGCGGAAAAACAAAGTACTGATGAAATCGTTGGTATCACGGAAAAATCTGTCAATTCATCTACCTATTTGGAAATAACAGTTCAGACACCTGCGTATGATGATCATGGAGTGACTTCAGGAACGAAGATCGGAAAGCATTTTATCTTTGTCCAAAATAATATACTTCATATGATCACACCCGTTTCTAATAAAGCATACACACCGTCTGCTCAAATTCCCGATAATATTGGGTCAATTTTTGCCTCCCTTACTTCTGTCCAAATTAACTAGTGCAATCTTTACGGGCAATTTGAATTTGTAAAAATATACGAATCGGAAACCCTAAAATTCAGCTGTGCAGACTTTGAGTGGTACAATATGCAAAATTATGAAGAAAATCTTAATTATTGAAGATGATGCCGATATATTGTTTATTTACCGTGAGGTCTTTACGGAAGAAAAATTAAAAGTAACTACAGCCTCAACAGGCAAGCAGGCATTAAAACTTTTAACCAAAGATATGCCCGACCTGATATTATTGGACATAATGCTTCCGGGCAATTTGAGCGGTTATGACGTTCTTAAAATAATCCAGAATAAACCTAAACTGGCCAAAATCCCGGTAATTATACTCACCAATCTTGACGCTGAAATAAATAAAGCCCAAGAGTTGGGAGCCAAGGACTTTATTGTCAAAGTCAACACCCCGGTAACTGATATTATCAGTATAGTCAAAAAACATCTCTTGGCATGAATTTTTTTTCTTCTCTTATCATTATTTTGGGCTTAGGCCTTTTTGAAATTATCAATAGTATCGATAACGCCATCATTAATGCTGAAGTTCTATCAACGATGAAACCCTCCTCCCGGCGCTGGTTTGTTACCTGGGGACTTTTTATCTCCGTCATTCTTGTCAGAGGAGTTTTGCCATTTCTTATCGTCTGGATTCTAAATCCCGGGTTAAATTTCCTTAGCATGGTCTCATCTGTCATCAAAAGTACGGAAGCTGTCTCCTTATCTCTGGACCGGTCAGCTCCTTATCTTCTGCTTTCTGGAGGAATATTTATGATATTTATCTTTTTCCATTGGCTTTTTCTGGAAGACAAAAACTTCGGTCTGCCCGGTGAAAGGTTTATTGCCCGCCAGGGAGTCTGGTTTTATGCCGTAATTTCTATCATTCTTACCTATGTCGTCTGGCAGGCAACAAGCTATGATCCCTGGTTGTCTTTTTCTGCAGTTGTCGGATCTACTGTATTTTTCATAACCCACGGATTTAAGCAAACTGCCGAAACTGCAGAGAAAAAGCTTCTGCAAAAGGGAATTTCCGATATCAGTAAAATACTGTATCTAGAGGTTATCGATACTACATTTTCAATTGACGGGGTGATCGCAGCCTTTGCTTTTACTTTTTACGTCCCTCTAATACTCTTAGGCAATGGCCTGGGAGCCCTCGTTCTCCGCCAAATAACGGTTTCCAACATCAAGAATATTAAAAAATACCTTTACCTCAAAAACGGGGCAATGTACTCAATTTTTTTCCTGGGTCTTGTAATGACTTTGGACAGTTTTGGCGCCCATATCCCCTTCTGGTTTTCTCCAGCAGCAACATTTTCTATTATCAGTTATTTCTATTGGAAATCGGAGGTTTCTTCCAAAACTAAAGCAGCAAAATAATATTTACAATCCTGAGAAGTAAATTATGAAGTTTATTCCAAAATAATCTTATCACGGATGAATAACCTTCCGCTGTTCTGTTGGGCCTGCAACAGGTCATAGGCTGATAAACTTTTTAAAACTTCAAGATTGATTGTCGTATTTTCAATATGCATTTGCCATAGAATCTCGTCATTCATGCGTCTGGCGTTCAAATCCCTGGAGATATCAAAGGATAAAACTAATAAAAATATGAAAATTATTTTTTTCATACCTGTCAGCCTTTGGGTGAAAAAAACCCGCCTAGTGTCAGGCAGGTTTCTAAATTTCATTATAAGCTAATTTCTCTCTGCAACAAGCCCTGCAATATAGATCAAAATCTATCAAATATCCTCATTTATAATTTGGTTTCCCTCTCCTTCGATGACTGATTACCTGGGAAATTCTGCTTTCCCTGTCTAAGAAAATAACACCCGAACGGACCTTCTCCTTTAATCTGTCAATTCTATATTCCGGTGTACTCTGGAACCTTATAACAAAATTTATTTGTTTATCTGTCCCTCTTTTCAGAATTGTCTTCTCGGCATCAATCCCGGCCTCAACCGACACCCTAAATGTCTGACACAATTTCAGTGCATTAGGTAAATGAGTACATGTAGTCACCAATCCTGTCCGTCCCCAGGTTTGCCCCGACATTAAACCGGCTATTTTCTGCATATTTCCGGCCGTATCCAATGATTCTTCCTCCCAAAAAATATCTTCCGGTAAAGCGTCCTGCCTTTTTAGCAAAAATAGTCCGCTCATCGCTTGAGCTTCTGACGGAAATTGTGGACCTACTGTTTTTCCGCCAGAAAAAATAATTTTAGTCCCAGGTTGATATAATAAAGCAGCTGAAATAACGCAGGCTTCGGAAGGCGTACTTAAATGCATCGGATCGATTCTGATACTCCGCGCGTCTGATGTCCAACCAAGATTCTTACCCAATACAATTAGTGTATCAAAATCTCCCTGTTTGGGATCCTCCGCGATCGGAATTGCCGGACTGAATAAATTTGTTATTCTCTCTCTAATCATATTCAATATAGGCTTTAAGCTGAAAATTATATCTGTTATATCATCCCCTGGCAAATCAAGAGATTTGACTGGTATAATACGCGTTTATGAACATTGAAGCCGGCCAGGTAGAAACTACTTTCAATCGGGTTTCCATTGTTCTTGATAAAATGCGTTTTTCGGTTATCCGCTTTGTCCACGATCCGAAAATCCAGCAGTTGTCCACAGGTTCCTCTGTTACATTATCCTCGCTTGACGTCGCCAGCCGGATTCCATTCGTTAGGGAAAGTCTACCTAATGGTGTTGCAGACCACCTTGGCGACAGCTTTATTCCTTCACTGGTGATTGCCGCAGGCGGCGTTTTAAGTAAAATAATTTATGACTGCGGACAACTGAAAAATAATCAACGGATGCTGGAAACTTCCAAATGGCTGGACAGGTTTACTCTTATCGCTGCCTATTTTTGGGTTTTTGGTTTGGAAACCCAATGGTTTCCTAATTGGGGTATTATGAAAGAAAGCCTTCCGGACGCCCTAATTGGTTTCACCGCTATAGCTACTACGGCTATTGCCATGGAAATGGTCAAAACCCAAATGTCAAAAAACGGACTGGTGTTTGAAAAAAAATGATACTGGTTGAAATTCTTCCCTTCATGTGATGTGATTACTGTATGTGGCCGATCATAGCTGCCCTGATCTCCTCTATTCTTGGCTTCGGAGCCGGTATTTTCAGTACGTCTATAGTTAATACAAGTCCGCCCGGCACAACCCCGACACCTACACCGTATTTCCGGGCCTGCTATAATCCCCAGCCTGACATTAAAATCACCCTAAAATGGCCGGATAATTTCCAGAGCCTTTCCGATAACCGCGTCACTCTAAATCCGGATTTATTTGCCGGAAAAGTTCCTAACAAATTTAATTCGCTTAAAGATATCGATAAAGACGGTATCTTCGACTGTAAAAAATATTCCATGAACAGCAACACTACTGATGCCCTTGTGCCTAACCTGGAAAGAACTTTCATCCAGGTCAGAACCGACCTGCGCATCGCCAGCTGCAAAACTGATGAATTTGCCGGCCCCTTTGCAGAAGGCTTGTGTCCGGGAATCGAAGACGATCCCGATGGATATATTCTGGCCCGGCACCGTGGCCAGTGTTACTGGGCGGAAAATTGGTATGCTGATTTAAGAAAAATAGCTGAAGTAAACATTAACGGCCAAATAAAAGAAATTTTCTGGAATCCCTTTTCCCATAATGTGGGCTGTAACTATGAACAGGATAAAAACTGCGATCCCGGAGACGGAAAAAATATGAATCTGAAAGACTTTATTTACGTCTTAACCAAAAGAGACGCCTTTGATCCGGATTCCAATGCTGGCTGTCCGGCTCTATGGGATGCCGGCTCAACCAATGAAAACGCCTGCTCTCATTATTTCGATGTTTATTTAGCCGAAGATGTCTATTTGGCTGCCGCCCAGGCCCCACCTACCAACGACCCTAATAATCCTTATTATTTTATTAAAAATATACTGGAAAATTGTAAAGAACAGTCCCACTACACCCCGGTTCCGGACTCCATTCTTGATATACCTCCCTCCTTTATCAGGCATCCTTTCTTACCGGCCAGTTTGGGTTCCTCACCCCAAGCGGATAAAATAAATCCCCTAAACCAGATTCAAAGAACCAATTACAATTACTATATCTGGTCAAAACCGAAAATTTTCAAAGCCGATTCCACCAATCTGGTCAAAATTACCGAAGACCAAAGACCTCTGGATATATGCCCTCCAACGGGTAGCAAAAATGCTTGTTTCGATCCACTGGGAACTATTGAATTCCGAAACGAAGAAGGCTTCGCCGTCATCTTCCGGGTCTATTCACAGGTAACCGCCCCCCAAACTTTCTATCTTCAGGAATCTACCGATTCCACTAAAGCCCATGTCTATATGATCACCCAAAAAGAACTGCCGCAATCAGACAAACACAATCCGACACTCCAGTTAAAAAGCATGGAATTTATTTCCCAAAACCAGTGGACCTGGGCTACCCCCTGGTGCAAACCGGCCATCTATCTTTATCCTGAAACGCCAACTACTCTAACAGTCAAATTAACTCTCGACGGCCGGTTAACTGAAAGCGATCCCTCTTATGATGAACGAAAAGGCTGGAATATAATCGCTTATCCTGATGGAAAATTATTTTCCTCCAACGACCAACGACCATTGACAAAAGACCAATTCTACCCTTATTTGTATTATGAAGCAGATATTCAAGGAGTAGATATCCCCAAAAAAGGCTGGGTCTGGCCGGCCGGAGAAATTGATTCCCGTCTTTCTTCTATTCTCTCTCAAATCGGTTTCAATCAACAAGAAATAACAGACTTTATGAACTACTGGCTGCCGCGCCTCAAGGGCAAACCCTATTATTTCGTTACCCTGATCCCTCCCGATCAAATCAATCAGAAAGAAAAGCTGGAGTTTTCTGTTGCTCCTGATTCTTTAATCAGGGTCCGGGTAGTCTTTGAAGGTCTGGATGCGCCAATTTCTATTAATCCGCCGGAAAAAATCGAAAAATTCACCCGACGCGGCTTCGTTGCTGCCGACTGGGGCGGTACCATCCTTGGCAAATCCTGCTCAGATATCTCGGTCAAATAAACCTGGTCAATAGAAAATCTCTGACTGAAGTCTCTTTGCTTCCGCTAAAAAAAATTTTCTTACTGAGTTCACATCAACTTTTTTTATCATAATGGGTATATCCTCTTGTTTTTTAACCAACATAAGATTTTCTCCCAACTGTAATGGATCAACCGCAATTTCAAACTTCTCCTGTCCCCTCTCTGTTAATTCCCTGAAATTCCAACCGGGGTTTTCCTGTAATATAAAGTAAAGGTCAATAAAATCCCTGAAGCGCGGACGGATAGATATCGTATGAGCTTTATCAACTGCTATATCATATAAAGATTCAACCTGAATTCCACCAAATTTCTTAAGCGGTTCGATTGTCCCGAAGGGATATTGACCAAAATCTATTTTATATTTGGCAACTTCTCCTTTGGGATAAAAGAAAAAAGTATAAAGCCCGAATCCGTGCTGATATTCCGTTCTTTCCATGGCCATTTCTTTTGCCACTTTTACCGTAAATCTTTTTAAACTTGAGATAGAAAGTTCCTCTTGACTAAAAAAGTCAAGATCTTCGGACTTTCTGTGATGTATATAATATTCAGCCAATGCTGTTCCGCCGGCTAAATAAAATTTATTTACCAGTGGAGAAGCTCTGAAGATTGAAATTGCTATTTTCTGAAAATTACTAAGTATTGTCCCCATCCCTGTTAACTAACCCCATAAAAGGAATTTAAGAAATTCATACCTATGAGGGTCAATTCTGGAACTTATTGTTCGCCAGTATTTAACAAGCTCGAGACGATTTATTTTTTCGCCTACGTCCAAACCGTAATTTATCTTTTGTTCCAGCTTCCAAACTTTGTATTTTTCCGGAAACTTTTTGAGGTGGTTTTCATCGGTGGACCAGTTTTTCATATTCTCTATTATATCTCAAACAAATTTAATTATCTCATTTCAAGTCTTCTATACCGCCGACTGGGCTTGATCGATTTTATTTATTGGGGAAGCTGCTAACTTTCTTCTCTCTATTGTCATTTCCTCTGCCCTGGTGGTTTGGAATATTAGTACCTTTCTTCCGAGAGCTGCCTGCCATAGCCTGCCTTCCCATCCATCATCCAATTTCTCCGTGATTATATAAGGAGCCGTAAGATGCAAACCGGATAAGTTATTTAATTCAGCCGGCAATGCACTCCAAGATGCTCTTCGCAAAAATTACAGTAAGCCGTCCATCTGGCATATTTGGCTTCCAAATCTGTACTGATATTAAAAATAACCTGCTTCTTGTCAGGTCTCGGTGCAAGAGCAAGAATACAAGCATTGGGTAAATGATAAAAAGGCATGAGGGGATTTCTCAAACCGGGAACTTTAACTACTAAAGCGTATGGATGTTCCGGATCAATTTCAGCTTGTTCTAACGCCTTTAATATAGTTTCCAGAGGTGATCTTAAAGTTGAAAAAAATTCCTTATGTATGTCTCCGCCGTCCCCACCGGCATCCATATAACTGAAATTAACGGCTGATGCAAGTTCTTTTCTCATTTTCGGGGGAATTATAGCAGAGAAGCGATGGGATAAAAAATTTACCAAGATTGCCAAGAGGTTGCCAAGGTTAAACCTTGGCAAGTGAGCATCATTTCACCCTCTTTTAATTATCTCATCATTATCATTGGCCGGATTGTTAACCAATTTTGATACCGGATAAGCTTCCATTCTTTCGGCCTGGAAAGGTCTAAGAAGACTGACTAAAATCCGCACATCGCTGACTTGAGGATCAAGCCAGATATCCTCTGCTTTCTCCTCCAGAATAACCGGCATGCGGTTATGAATCTCCTCCAACAACTCATTCGGTTCAGTGGTAACTATAGTAAAAGATTTCAAAGGGTATCCTTCCGCATCTTTCCAGACATCGTATAACCCGGCAAAGGCAAAAACATCCTGCCCTTTCAATCTTATTAAATAGGGAATTTTGTCTTCACCGATATGCCTCCATTCAAAAAAGAAGGAAGTCGGCACCAGACAGCGCTGACTCCGCAAAGGCTTTCTGAAAGAAGGTTTATCCTCAATTCCTTCCGCCCGGGCATTGATCATCTTGTATCCGATCCGCGGATCTTTCGCCCAGAAAGGGATCAGCCCCCACTTCATCAGCTCCACCCGGGGGGTGAACTGTTCACCCCCCGGGTGAACACGTACAATTACCGGCATCTGCATTCCCGGCGTCACGTTATAATGAGTTTCCAGCCTCTCCAAACGGTTTTCAATATCAAACCGGTTGTAGAAATTCTCTCCCGGTGTAAATCCGTATCTCCCGCACATAACTTTCCTATTATACAACCAGATCGTCTTTATAAATCAACTTTCTTTCTTCCAATTCCTGATCTAAAATCTCTTTAACCCAAGCGAATAAACCACCTTCATTAACCGCCTGAGAGTTTCTGCTGCTAATATTCCATTTTGCCCTTATCATCAATGAAATAGCCCTCTCGGCGGCCTCTCTGTATGATCTGGTCTTCACCAGGTTTAATAAATATATCGTGTGAGCAATCATCCCCTCGACAATACCCCAATCTGACTCTCTGGACCATTTTGGACGGGAAAATATGACACTAGACGGCAATGCTTGCGGTCTGAACAGATCGGAAATCTCCTCAAATATGCCCCTGTACATCAGTCTGGCTTCAATCAGTGTTTGTCTTATACCCATATATTTTATCTGTCCTTCATCCAATCCCCTTTTCCTTTCGAACGCTTCTCTGGCAGCCGCCGCCAGCGCCATAGTACTTATCAGTTTATTTCGTCTCTTAAGTGAATCCTCTCCGAAACTGCCTTTTCTAAACCAGAAATCCATTCTTTTTTTCTTGGAATCTAAAATTGTTTCCCAATTCAACCCCACATCCTGCAATAATTGCAGAACTTCACCTCTGTTTTGTTCAAACATCTCCGGCTGCATGGTGCTAAAAAGTAAGCGATACATTGCCAATAGTTCGTTGGCTTTGTCCTCAACGGATGAAGCCTGCCGGTATTCCCTGGCTCTGTTCTTAAAAAGTATATGATCACAAGCCCTGATGGCTGTTTCTAAACTTCCATCGTCTTTGGTTATCTTGACAATTTACGGTTCTGCTCCATCTTCATAACGGGAATAGGCCGCATATATATCTGCACTTGAATTGGTCGGGGAAATAACCTGGTATGCGGAAGGAACAATTCCGTCTTTGGGAATCTGTCTATCCTTCCACCTTTGCCAATAAATAAAGCCATCAGGATCATATCTTACGTCCGGATTTCCCAAAAGGAGAGGGTATTTCTCGTATTTGGTAAGCAACTCTCTCGTACGGTCACTAGTCGTAATATAAGCGGTTTTTCGTCTCGGATCACCTTCATCTCTTAGAGACATAGTAAATCAATAAATTATAACCTTATTGTCAAAAAATTTTATTTGTGCTTATATTAATTTAGTATGGATCCCAGTCATCCTAAACCTGCTCCAGTTAATGATCCGTCCTCTTTGCCCTGGACTACTAATCTTTCCTCCCAGCCGGTAGCTCCAACCCCTCCCAGTCCCCCTTCCCCTCCTCCTGCCAATTTCCAGGAAAAAACTCTTCCCTCTTCTCCTCCGTCGGGAAACAATCCTCCGCCACCTCCCCAACAGCCGGTATCCAAGGCTTTAGCCGTCCAGTCTCCTGATAAAAAATTCCCGCTTCTTTTTGCCACCTTCCTGATAATTATGACTATCACCGGCTTCTCCGGTTCCTATTTATATTTCAGAACATCAGGCCGCGCTAAACAAAGACTGACTAACCTCCCGCTTATTACTCCGCCGGTTGAAATTAGCGATAAATCCGCTACTTCTTCTGCAGAGCAAAATCCCTTTGCTGCTGCCGACAATGAAAATCCCTTTTCCGGTCAATCTTCTTACGAAAATCCCTTCGGTGAGGATGAAACGGATATCGGAAGTGAGCCTTATCAAAATCCCTTTGATAATCTGGAATGAGTTAAAAATATGTATATTAAAAAAATTATATTTTTTTCTTTTTTCTTTGTTCTTTGTTATTTGTTATTTGCGCATAGCGCTCTTGCCGCCTTCCGTTACCCCATCCCCGAACTCGGCAATTGCCGGGATAATAAGGAATGCCTGCTATACTGCCAAATTCCCGATTATGCTCCTGCCTGCTGGTCACTTCAACGCTATGGTCCGGCAAATAAAGTTTTAGGAGAAACGACAATCGACAGTGAACAAATCGCCAGGGAGAAAGGCATAATTTTCCCCGTGGCCGAACTCGGAAATTGTAATTCAATAGTAAAGTGCAGGGAATTTTGCCGTGAGGCTGCTAACAGGGAAATTTGCACTGATTTTTCTGTTAAAAAGAAACTGGTTAAAACCCGTCTTAAACAGATATCTTCAACAGTTCTGACCGCTGCCCGAAAGGAGCTGGGCTGTAACAACACCACTTCCTGTCATAATTATTGCCGACAGCCGGAAAATAAAGACCTTTGTCAGAGCTTCGGAGAAAAACACGCTCTAATAAAGAAAAAAGCCTCCATACCTGTTATTTCCGGAACTGTTACTCTCGGTCCCGGAGGCTGTAAAACAGAAAGAGAGTGTTACGAATATTGCCGTTCACATACCAAAGAATGTCCCTTTTTCCCTAAAAATACTTCATCATTTAGCAGTATTCTAAAATGAAACAGGACCTGCCTTTTGCCCATTTCGCAATCCTTATCTTGTTACTTCTTATTGCCGTAAATCTTCTCATTCTCGATATTAAAATATTTTATCCCCAAAATATTCTTCTTTCTGAAACCAAAACTATGCCTTTTCCTGCCGTAAGTAAAGAAGCTCAACCGCCTGTCTATAAAATTGACAACAGTCAATGTCCTGTTGCCTGTCTTAATCTGATCGGTCAAGCTACTTCAGGCAGCAATATCGGCTCGCCGGATCAAACTGCTCCTATTGTTTCAAAACAGGCAGCAGTCGCCAAAGAATATTTTATTCCCTTAGGCCAGGGAGAGACTTCAAAAAATAATTGGGATGATATTATCGGCACAGAGACAGTAATTAATCCTGCTGTCTACGGACAAATAAAAGAGACTTATTTCATCGCTTCGTTAAAAAATCCGACTAAAAACGGTCAGGTGGAGGTAAGGCTTTACAATGTCACCGACAACAATGTCGTTTACGGCAGCCATGTGGTTATGACTAATTTAACAGAACAAACCATAACTTCGGAAAAATTCGCGCTCCCCAATTCGTCCAAACTATTAAGAGCCCAGCTCAAAAGCACTCTTGGCTATCCGGTGACTCTGGAAAATGCCCGCTTGAAAATTCTTGCCTATTGAAAATATTAGTTCAACTCTTCTGTTTGCTGTCTTCTTGCGTTAGTCTTACCAAATCATCAGAGGAAATTTGATATTCCGGATATATTTTTTCGATCAGGGCTTTGGCGACAAAACTATCGGGATTAAATCTACCTATTTTATTAAGATACCATACTTCAAAAAGGAAATTAAATCTTTTTATAAATCTATCCTCAGCCTGTCCGGCAATTTCCGTTATTTTTGTTAAAATATCAATAGTACTTCCATTATCAGTTAAAAATTGTTTAAAATCCTTTCTTCTTTCCAAAATAATATTTATTTGTGTTTCCTCAACTTCTTCTTGTGTACTACCTAATCCTTCCTCTGTTAAGCAATACGGATTTTGGCAAAAATCAGGAATTTCAATTATCCGCTCATCAAATCCCTCTTTTAACTCATCTTCCAAACGATAATATAGTTCACGATATACAAGTAATAATTCGTTATACGCTGATCTGGTTTCCTCACTAAGACCAGCACAGGAGCTTAAATGGTTTATATAGTCCCACATAGAAGGTGAATCATCAGATCCAAATATTTTAGCTTTAACCTCCCTAAAATATTTACGAACTCTAAGATGAAAATCTAAAGACTCATTATCTTCTACCCCTTTTAGAAAATTAAACACGAATTTTAAATCAGTCAACGCACCTGTAATATCATCTTCTGCCAGTAATTTTTCTTCCACGTTGTCAAATTGGAGATATTCTTGCGGTGTTGATCGGTGCATTATTAAATGAGACTGTGTGTTATCAATAATACTTTCTTCAAGCCAGTCAGCCCTATCCTGGATTACAATCTCCCTGATTTCTCTTGGATAAGAAGCGAATAGCGAATTGAAGTCATATAAAGTGCATATTTGATCATCGCCTTTAATTACCAACCAATAATCTAGTGGTAAATTAAAATTCAGAATATCCCACCCGTATTTATTTAAAACATAGTCATTAGATTGCATTGCTTTTTCCATCATTTCCCTATCAATCACAGCTACTAACAAACTTTGTTGCCTCATAGTTTCATGTAGGACATTCTGATTTTCGGCCAATTTCTTTAATTGAACACCTCTCTCATCCTTTGCTCGAGCCAGTCTTTCTCTTTCCACGAAAATTTTAGCAGGAGTAAAATAATCTGATTGAGGAAAAACTTCAGTTAATCTTGCCCTGGCTTTACTAACAGCTTCCCCCGAAATATCGTTTTTGAAAAAATCCCATTCCAATTTTCCATTCGTACTCATTGAAGCTAATTCTGGAAATTTTTTAAAAGACTGACCAATACATGACTGCTGATCAAAGGGTATATGACTGGATATCAATTCTCGTCTTTCTAGCGCTCCGGACATAAGTGTGTATTATAATGTCAACTTTATTCGGAGTCAATTTTAAAGACTTGGCTCTCTACCAGCTCAAAAGCACACTCGGTTACCAGGTCACCCTGGAAAACGCCCGCCTGAAAATCCTCGCCTATTAATTACATGCCAAGGTTTCACCGCTAGATATATTATGTGCTAAAATATTGATATGAAAAAAACCATGAAATTGCCCCGTAGTCTCAAGCCGATATTCTGGTCCAATAATCTTAATCATCTGAATATTTATAAAAACAAGAACTACATCATTCACCAGATATTGATCTACGGCACAATGGAGGATATTAGATGGCTATTTAAAACTTACTCCAAAAAAGAAATAATCGGAGTATTCGTCAATAAACCAAGTAAAAATTACCCGGCTGAAGTCTACCATTTTATAAAAAATTATCTGTTAAATCTTAAAAGTTTAGAGCTTGAGGCTGATAAATATGTTACCTCAGTATCTGGACCTGTTAGACAAAGAGCGTCAGGAAGTTTTTAAAAAACTGGCAGCATTTTCAGATGAATTTATCCTAGCCGGCGGAACCGCCATCATGCTTCAGTTAGGCCACCGTCATTCTTATGATTTTGATTGTTTTTCCCAAAAAGCCCTTTCTGATTATCTAATACCAAAAGTTAATCGGATATTTGACTTCCAGGCAAAACCTCTCATCAATAACTCCGATTTTTGTCTTTTAAAATTGAAAAATAATATTGATCTCCATTTTGTTTTTCATCCCTATAAAAACCTGAAAAAAGTTATAAAAACCGGTTATATTCCTATATCTGATATGGATGATTTGGCCGCAAATAAAGTCAATACGATCGGCCGCCGCGGAGCATGGAGGGATTATGTTGATTTATTTTTCCTGCTAAAATGGAAAAAATATACAATAAATAATTTAGTTACACTCGGTGAAAAAAAATTCCAATCAGAATTTAACTCAAAACTTTTTTTGGAACAGTTAGTTTATTTTAAAGATCTAGAAATTACGGATACTAAATTCATCAAAGAAAAATATTCAGTTAGTCAAATCCAAAATTTTCTCTCAGATGAAGTTGATAATTATCTGATACAAGTATTTTAAAATATACTTGATCTTTTCTTGAATATCCCCTTACAATGGAATTGTGCATAAAATCCGTCTGACTCTCCTTCTCTCATTTTTTTTCTTATTTTCCATTCCCTTAAATTCCGTCTCAGCTCAAACTATTATCCCTCAGGTTACTTTTGGCGACCTTCTAAATAATAACTATCAACCGCCTTCACCTGACTATGAAAAAATCAAACTCTTTCTTCAAGTGGTTGAAGAAAACGGCAGGAAATCTCTCGCCTCATTTTCTCCCCGCCTGCCATCACCAATACCTGATCTTGCCGAAAATATCGCCGGTTATTTTATCACGCCTGTCCCGACACTTCACCCCAAGCTGGAACAAATTCTAGCTCAGGCAAATTCTTTCCAATCCACAACCTATTTACCCGCCGAAGCCTTGGCGAAGGCGGGCTTAGGCCAGGCTGATCTTAATCCTGCCAAATCAAGCTATACCATTGCCATTTTGGGCGACTCGATGACCGATACACTGGGCAAAGATTTACCCCATCTGTCTTCGCTCCTTAAACAAAATTATCCCCATAAAAATTTTGTTCTTTTAAATTATGGTCAGGGGGCGACCAACATCGATCAGGGGCTTTACCGTCTGACCCACCCCACTAAATACCTTGACATTGATTATCCTCCTCTTTTTCACCTTAATCCCGACATTATCATCGTCGAGTCCTTCGCTTATAATCATTGGGGAGGAGAGTTAAACGACCTGAACCGCCATTGGCTGGCCTTGGTTAAAATCGTCGACGCGATTAAAAATTATTCACCGGAGACAAAAATTATTATGCTGGCAACCATCTCTCCTAATCCCAAAATTTACGGAGACGGCATCCTCAACTGGCCAACAAACCGCAAATGGGATGCAGTTATTACCACCAAAGCTTACCTGCAAAACTTTATTAACTTCGCCAACGCTGCCTATTTGCCCCTGGCTGATGCCTATAACCCATCATTAAACGGAGACGGTCACGGTGACCCCAAATTTATTAACCCAACCGATAATCTTCACCCGTCCTCAGAAGGCAAGCTCCTTATTACTCAAAAAATAGTCGACACCATAAAATCTTTTAACCTGATAAAATAAGGTAATTATGCTTTGTCCATCTTGCGGCAATCTATTACAAAAAATATCCGTTACCACTAACCAGGGCGGCCGCTTTGACGTCGACCATTGCGGTTATTGCGGCGGTACCTGGTTTGATCCATATGAAATAAATAGGATTCCTTTCCATGAAGTGGTTACTTTAGCCAATATTACAGTTCAAACTTACAAAAAATATCCTAAGCTAAAGGTCCACCTCTGCCCCAATGACCACCTCCCTCTTGAACCCTTTAAGGGTGATGCCGTTCCTTCAGGTGTCAGGCTGTTGTGGTGTAAAAAATGCTTAGGTATTTGGGCCACCCAAAAAGATCTCTGGGAATTTAAAAAACACCAGGAAGATTCTCTGTCTGCTTATGATATCGGAACTAAATTCTTCCCTAAACTGTCAGTTATTTTTATTCCGGCCCTGACTTTTCTCTTTCTTTTGGCTAGTACCTTTACCACCATTTTCACCCTCCAGCAGGAAAAAGAAGCCAGGATTTTTGCCGAAAGCCGGATTTCCAATCTGGTTACCGCAATCATTAAACCCGATACTGTTACTATTTCCTTTACTACTTCAATACCTCTTATTTCTTCCATTTCTTATGGTAAATCCAGCCTGGAAATACAGGAAATTATGGTCTCCTCTTCTCCCTCCCAATCACATAACGTTATTATCTCTTCGTTAAAACCGGATACTGACTATATCTTTCGTCTCAACCTGACCGATACTACCGGCAAAACCTCTAGCTCCGACCTGAAAATCTTCTCCACCAGATAAATCTGTCAAGGTTTAACCTTGACATCAGATTATTCCATCAACATAAAGTAACCGGTGATGTTGGCATTTCCCGTTCAACTCCAATGCTCTTCTGTGGACCAAAGTCCCATAACCCTTATTCAACCCCCATTTATATACCGGAAATTGCCTCGACAATCTTCTCATCAATCTGTCCCGGTAAACTTTTGCCACAATCGAAGCTGCCGCAATAGAAACCGATTTCCGGTCACCCTTTATTATCCCCATCTGCCTAATTTTTCCTCCAGGCAAATTCCTCACTACGTATCCATCAATTAATAAGAAAAAATTATTTAATAATTGAAAATTTTTAATCGCTCTCCTCATCGCCCTCCCTGTTGCCCCCACTATCCCTAATGTATTTATCTCCTCCACCGTCGCCTCTCCGATTGCTGTAAAAAAATATTTTCTTATTTCAGATACCAACCGCACCCTTTCCCTAGACTTTAACCTTTTGGAGTCATCTATCCCCAATCGTAATATTTTCTTGAATTTTGAATTTGATTTGTCATTTGAATTTTGAATTTTGAATTTTAACATTGCGGCTCCCGCTACCACCGGTCCGCTCAATGCTCCCCGTCCTACCTCATCCACCCCGATTACGGTTTCAATACCCTGTCTCCACAACTTCTCTTCATATGAAAAATCCGCCAGCTTCATTTTTCTCAATTATACCTTACCCCCTGTCATCCCGAGCCCCGCTTACCCCCTGTCATCCCGAGCCCCGCTTACCCCCTGTCATCCCGAGCCCCGCTTAGCGGGGCGAGGGATCTAATATCTATAGTATAATATCCTTATATGTTGAACTGGGATTACGATCTTCCTAAAAACTGGCAACCCAAAACCGATCAAGAGTGGATTTGGTATATTGAAAGAGTAATTAATTACGGCCCTCAAAACCGGGAAAAACTCAGTAAAAGTATGATTAAAAAGTATTTCTCCCGCTTAAGGTTGGAAAAAGATAGAAAAGAATACTTAAGATTTTTGCTTTATGATAAATAAAAAATATTCAATCCTAACTGATAAACAGAAACTTTTCCTCGCTCATTTTAAAAAAAATTCGACCCTCTCCTCAACTTTTTATCTCACCGGCGGTACTGCATTAGCGGAATTCTATCTCCAACATCGGCTAAGTGAAGACTTGGATTTCTTCAGTGAAAATAAATTCGATACTGACATTGTTTATGAATTCTCAAACAAAATAAAAACCGACTTACAAGCAAAAACCATGACAAACCTAAAAAGCAATGGACGGGAAATATTTGAGCTTAAATTTGATTCCGCTCTGTTAAAAGTCGAATTTGTTTATTACCCTTATATAAATTTAAAACCGCTCAAGAAAATTAATGATTTATATGTTAACGATCTGTTTGATATATCCGTAAATAAAATCTTTGCTGTATTTTCCAGAAATGAAACTAAGGATTTCGTCGATCTCTATTTTTTATTAAAAAAATATTCTCTCAATAAACTGCTTGCTGGAGTTGAAAAAAAATTCGGGATAAAACTTAGTCCTTTTAGCCTGGGAAACGAATTTTATAAAGCTAAAAATATCACTATGCTTCCAAAAATGATAAATAACCTTTCAGCCAAACAATTAACAGATTTTTATAAAGATCAGGCAAGGAAACTGGGTGGAATATTCATACAATGAACCGTAGGCTAACCAGAATCATTTTCATTGCCGTCGGTCTTGGCTACCTAATCTCTCCTGACTTCATGCCCGGCTTTATTGACGACCTTGCAGTTCTTGTTCTCGATTTCATCCTTTACACGCATCTTTCCCCCAAAAAACCCTTAAAATAACTAATATTTTTACACACCATCTCCATAAACGATCAAATTAACACTCCTCAAGCATTCAATAATACTCTGAAAAGGCTAAAAAACTAATGAAGAAATGGGTATGTGCTCAATACCATCTGTTAACTTGAAACTCTCTTCATGAAAGGATATTAGACCGGCTTTATCAACTAAATCTCCCAAGTCTCGTCTGGCTCTTTTTAATGACAAAGCATGTTCCGGCCTAATGGTTGCAGTCGATTTAATCTCAATTAAGTTCAGTTTTCCCTCTAATTCCAAAACCATATCAACTTCCAATCCATCCTGGGTTCTCAAATAATACATTGTAGGAGCTTGACCGTGATGTAGAAACCGTTTCCAGAAATCAGTTACAACCAGCGTCTCAAAAATAGGTCCTAAGAATTGTCCAGAAAATAAAGTTTCTGCGTAGTGGAGCCCCAAAAGGTAGGTTGCCAATCCTGTATCTGTAAAATAAATTTTTGGTCGTTTAACTAACCGTTTATTGATGTTTTTATAATAAGGAGTAAGCAAAAATACCTGATAACCTGTCTGTAAAAGCGACAGCCATCTTTTTACGGTTGTAAAAGACACGCCAATTTCTTTGGCAATAGAAGAAAGATCAAGTATCTGCCCTGTCCGTACGGCAATTGCGCGTAAAAATACTTCAAATGTACTCAAATCACCCACTTGCGATAAATTTCTGATATCCCTTTCAAGATAAGTCGTAATGTAAGATCCGCACCAAAGGTCACGATCAATTTTTCTGTTACTGGCAATTTCCGGATAATTCCCTCTTAAAAGCATATCATTTAAGTTAAGTTTTTCTGTTTTATTTATTTTTTTATTTTGAAATATTAAATTTTCTACCGTTCGAGTTTTCCTGCCATATCCGAAACGCTCTGATATGGAAAATGGCAACAACGATAAGACAGCAGCTCTTCCTGCTAAAGATTGGGTAATATTTTGCATTAAGGTAAAATTTTGCGATCCAGTCAGGATAAAGTTACCGGCTTTTCTCTTCCGATCAATTTCTGTTTTTATATATGACAGCAATTCCGGAACGTATTGAACTTCATCGATAATGCAAGGTGTTTTAATATGTTGAATGAATCCGTTGGGGTCGTTTTTGGCTCTCATTCTAACGTCAGGATTTTCTAGATTATAATAGTTGTGAGTTTTTCCGAATTCTTGCTGTAAAAGTGTCGTTTTTCCTGATTGACGGGGTCCTGTCAATACTACAGCCGGAAATGTTTTGAGTCCTCGGTTGATTATAGGTATAATTGTTCTCGCCTTCACGTTTTAAGTATACCCCGATTTTTCAATTTGT
>MFJM01000037.1:8888-12531 GCA_001779205.1 Candidatus Gottesmanbacteria bacterium RIFCSPHIGHO2_02_FULL_39_14 | reverse complement strand
GTCCTGTGCCCCCAAAATATATACTCATGTTTTGTCATAAATATAACTGTACATCCCCAGCCCCTTTATTGGAAATAAAATCCAATAAATTCCATTCTTTTATTTTTACTTATAGGTTTCCCATTATCTAAAAACACCTCGGATGGTGACCTTGGCCTCCTCCGAGATGAAGAGATCTGAAATATTTATTGTATAATATCCTTATATGTGGAACTGGGATTACGATCTTCCTAAAAATTGGCAACCTACTACTCCTGCCGAGTGGGAATGGTTTTTGGTGCGTAAAATCAATTATGGTGATTTTAACGGACTACGGAAAAAAATTATCAAAAAATTATTTCCTAAAATAAAAAATAAACTGGATCCGGGCAAAAAAGCCATGATCGCCAACTATCTGAAGACATGAAAGAACTGACAAAAGAACAGCTCTTAGCTATCTCTCTTCTCTCCACGTCTCCTCTTGTTAACAAATATTATTTGACTGGTGGAACCCTTCTTTCTCATAGATATCTTCATCACAGGCTTTCTCTGGATTTGGATTTCTTTACTGACCAACCCGTCATATTCAAAGAAATAAATAATTGGATCAATATATTGCGAAAAAAGGGTAATTTTACGAATATAACTAATCAAAAAATATATGACAGATGGGAGTTTTTATTGGAAGGCAAGAATCCTCTAAGAATCGAGTTTGTTTATTATAGTCACGATAAAAAGACAATAAAAAAACGTGTCAAATTTTTAGGAGTATATATTGATTCTCTGGAGGATATTGCAGCCAACAAAATTATTTCTTTAATGGATCGAAATGAACCCAAAGATTTATTTGATATTTATTATCTCTTAACTCAAAAAAAATATACTCCCGATAAATTGCTTTTGCTTTGTAAAAAAAAATTCGATATTAAGTTTACTCAGAATCTGTTTTGGAGTGAATGTCTTAAATCTTTACCATTACTTACTACGTTAAAACCTCTGATTTTAAAGAAAAACAAAGATCTCTTAATCAGGAAAATCCAGGATTATTTCAAATCTGAATCCAATACATACCTTCAGACGATTATCAACGAATAAGTTTACACCCGATGAACCGCCGGCTAACCAAATTTATCTTTGTCACCATCGGTCTTGGCTATTTTATTTAAAAAAATATACTTGACAAGAATATTTTATTGTTGTAAAGTATATTTACCATGAATAATCAAGATCTTTTAGAACGGCTTGCTTTCCATAATCCATGGTGGGAAAAAGGTCAGGTTCCCATAGTTTTTACTCCGCCATTTAAAAGGTTCATTTTCGGAAAAATTCTCTCTTATCTTGATCTCGACAGGATCGTCATGCTTAAAGGGCCAAGAAGAACGGGAAAAACCACCATTATGTATCAGATAATCGCCCAACTTCTTAATAATGGAATCAATCCTAGAAATATTCTATACCTGTCCTTCGACGATCCTCTTCTGAAAATTCCTCTTGAAGAAATTCTTTCCGCTTATGAAATACTGAAAGTATCAGGATTAAAGGATACCGCTTCATTTATTTTTCTTGATGAAGCTCAATTTTTCCCTGATTGGGAATTGACAGTCAAACTCTATTTTGACCGTAAATATCCGCTTAAATTCTTTGTTTCCGGCTCATCCGTCTCTCTTCTGACCCAAAAAACTGAAAGTCTTGCCGGAAGATCTATAGAAGAAACTATTTATCCTTTTTCTTTTGCTGAAATGACGCTCTTCAATAATCCCAATTCTGAACTTGAAAAATTACTTAAATCAATAAAAGGTCAACTTTTTGTTAAAAATTTCCCTTCAGCAATCTCTCCTTTTATAAACAGATTAAAATTATCTCTTGAAAAATATTTTTCCTTTGGAGGTTTTCCTCATATATTGTCAGCTCCTCCGGATCTCTGGACAAGACTATTAACGGAAGACATAGTCCAGAAAGTAATTTTCAGGGATTTGGTTGAGAGATATAATATTAGGCAACCTACCTCTCTTGAAAGACTTTTTGCCTATTTAGGAAAAAACTCATCAGGCATAATTAACGTATCGACTTTATCTGCCGGTATTGAACTTTCAAGACCGATAACGGAACAGTATCTTTCTTATCTTGAACAAAGCCTTCTTATATTCCGGATTCCTAAATTTAGCCATTCTCCGAAAGAAAGTCTTAGAAGTAATCCTAAAGCTCATCTTATCGATCCGTCACTGGCTAATCTATACGGGGCTAATAAGGACCAGCTGATTGAGACTGCAGTTGCTGATCATCTTTTTGCCAAGTTTGGAAAAAACTTACTTTTCTGGAGAGATCAAAATCATGAAATTGATTTGATTATCCGTTCAAAAGACTTACTTATTCCTGTTGAGGTAAAGAATAACCATAGCCAGGAAATCCCCAACGGTATTCTCTATTTTATGCAAAAAGAAAATCTTCAAAAAGGCATAGTAGTCTATCGGGGTAATTTCAATATAAAACATTTCCAAAACATGGATATCTACTTTATTCCTCTGTATTTGTTTCTATTGACTTAACAGATTCTTATCGGCTTAAAATAACACTTCTATTGTCAAATTATAGGACTTGTTGTAAAATACCCCAGATCGTTTTAAATATTTCCCCTGCCCCCAATTTATTACATGATACTATACCGTCTCAATCCTTCTGCCTCAGATCTTTTATTGGAAAAAAATTCCCATAAACTCCATACTTTTATTTTATCTTATAGGTTTCTCATTACTTGCTAAATATTCCTCCCTTTTTGGAGATTGGAAAAGAGGAGGAAATAAAAATTTTCCTTCTCTTTCCTGATCTGCCATATGCGGATCAGAGGACGGGTCCGGCTAAATCCGGATTGACCAAGGCATTCGCGCCTGGAAAATCAGGACATCAAAGTCGGTTTCCCGTCTTGTGTTGTGCTTGCAACAGTCTGGTCCAAAGCGCCTGACCGGTTGTAGCCATCGCACCTTAACAAGTGAATGAAGGAATTAATAATAATACTCCTTTCTTATTCTATTTTTGGAAAGGCCAATCATGGCCCTGATAGAAAACACCTAGAAGGTGACAGGCTGAAGTTCGAGGGGACTGTCCCCAAAGGGGACTGTCCCCAATACGAGATGAAAAAATCAATGAATACTTTAATTATTCGAATACATTAATTATCCGCTTTATATCAGGCCCATCACCGGCCTTTTCAAATTAGAAGAAAGGAAAATAGAATTATGACAAAAAGATCACCTGGGAGTGTAAAGCAAGAAAGATCAGAAGAAAAGAAAGGTAGGAATCCTGAACAAATTGGACCACCACCAGCAGTTGTAAGACGTAGACCATCGTCTGAGCGAAGATCAGAAATTGAGGCAGAAAAAGAAAAGGAGAGAAAAACAAAATGAGTCCGAAAGGAAAACCCCCAAAACCAAAATCTACTCCTGACAAAAAACGAATCAGAAAGCAAGAGGAAGAAAAAAAGCAAGAACAAAAAAGGGGGGAAAGAAGAAAAGATGAAAAAATAAAACCAAAGCGAGAATCATAAATTTTCGACAGGCTCTGCTTTCGAGCTGAGCTTGTCCGGACTTATCCTTTCAGGGTCGGTGTCCCTGAGCGACAAAAAAACACCCGATTACGGAGTGGTTACCGTAACTGCAACTCCTTGAAT
>MFJM01000037.1:0-8827 GCA_001779205.1 Candidatus Gottesmanbacteria bacterium RIFCSPHIGHO2_02_FULL_39_14 | reverse complement strand
TTTATCCGTCCTCAATGGATCGAAGTAAAAGCCCAAGTATCGGGAAGCGAGTACGGCCGCCAGTCTCCAAGTTGGAATGAAGATCTCCAACCGAAAATGACTGGTAACCTGCTTTCTTGGGCGAAGAATAACAATATTGACGAGGCGACGCTGAAGGGTGCCATCAAAGCTTCATCGTTAGAACGTAACCCTTCTACGGGCATGCCTAGTCCCGGCACCGGCTACCGCATAAGCTTATTCGATATCCTGGGGATAACTAACATCGAATCAAGCACTGCGGGAGCAACTGTCGATCCCACCACCTCGAACTCAACTGGACACTGCAAAGCCTGGTTCGAGTTACTCAAAAGACCAGATCTGGGAATTGTGACTCAGACAACGGCGTTGAAAAAAATTGCCAATTCCCTAGGATTGGGTGTTTTTCAAATATACGGATCATGCGGTGCAGGAGCCATTGGCTTTACTCAAGCCCTGCCAAGCAATTGGTGGAGTTTGATGGGACCAGGGTTTAACCCGTGGTCGCGTGAGGATGCGGCGGAATTCACCGCCCGTTACCTTGCGAAACACGGGTACTTTACGAGCGGACGGCACGCAGCTATCCACTCATATAATCCCAACTCCGCTACCTATACGGATTCCGTTATAGGCCGAGCGGACTGGTACAACCAAGATTTCAAAAACCAAGGGCTTGAATCACCTAAAACAGATGTGAAAGTGGAAAAGGAAAAAACAACAACAATCGAAAGCTCAATAACACAGCAACAAACGACCTCGGGTAAACTCGAGAGTTTACCAGTGTCTGGACCGAGGGGAGATTGGGCCTTTGGAGAAGGAACCTTGTTCCAGAAAAAGCACTCAGGTGAGGATTTGCTTGTTCCGGAAGGAACAGCAGTCCGAGCAGCTGGACAGGGAATTGTCGTTTACGCCGATTGGGCTCCTGAAGGCTGGCGGCAATGGCTTAATAAGGGATACGGTTGGACAATCGTCCTCTACCACGGATTGGTCGATGGACAAAAGCTGTGGACCTTATACGGTCATAACTCAGAACTGACAGTTTCGCCAGATATGCAAGTCAAATCAGGTGAGATCATCGCGCGAAGTGGAAATACTGGGGCAAGTAATACCCCTCACGTCCACTTCGAGGTACGAATAGGTGGATCTTCTTGGGACACAGCAAAACCAGTCGACCCTGATCTGTGGGTTGGAGGAGCAACTTTCCTCTCAGATAAACCCCAAAATCAGGTCGCTGGGGCAGAAATGCCACTGGACCAGGAAATCACCGCAAAATTGGTTAAGACTCCCGCTGTCACTACAGCTATGAAGCTTGGAGATACTGTCGAAACGCTAAATCAAGCGCTCGAAAGCACCGAAAAACTCCGAGAGCTAGCTAAACCTCTATCGGCTTTGGAAACGGTGGAAAAAATAGAGAAGGCCTTTCGACTGATCGAAAAAGTCAAAGACCGTCTCGAAACTATCCACTTGGTCTTGAGCCGTTGGGCCATAGGGGGACAGCAGAGAGATCTGGGATTAAACCCGCTTTTAGTCTGGCAACTCTATTCGCCGGAAGGAGGTGAAAGGGAAAAATCAGTAAAATCTGGAACCGAATAACAAATAGATCAAATGGAGGAATACCATGAACGTAGATACCGGAATATTCGGTAAAATCCTTGGGTATATAGTTGGTGTGATTATCCTCGCAGCTGTAGTCACCAGTGGGATCATGGTGCTTGCAGGTCGTGCAGTCGCCCAGCTCCCCCAAGGTTTAGGAGACTTCATAGTGGGTCTCTCGGGATCGGATTGCATTACCGCAGATACGACCATCTGGGGAATGAATCTGGTCGACGACCAAGGTCGTCTCCTGAAAGTCTTCAAAGTCGAGCTACCCTATTGCTTAAGTACAAGCGCCGCCCAGAAAGCCCTGGCAGGTGAAACAACTGGCGGAAGTAAGCAGGGTGGCATCGACTACGGCTCGACTGAAGCCCCCCCAGAAGGCGAAGCTACACCTGAACCTGACGGCGGGGCTGGCCTACCCGGGGAAGTACCCAGTGGAGATGCAGAAAAGATTAAAGCCTGTACCCGAGCAATAGCCCAGTTGGATGCAAACAAAGGCAGCGAGAATGCTGTTGCCATCATCGAAGCCGCCAACCAGGCTATTGATAACTGCACAGAAGCGGCTGATCTTTCTTACGCCCAATCTGCTTTGGCTGCGGCCGAAAAAGCTCGGATTGAAGCCGAACAGGCTGCTGAAGCACGCCTAGAGCAAATCGAAACCTGGCAGTCTGTCATGAACGCCGGAAAGGTGAACATCCTGGATACGGGAACAGCTCGGCAGGTAATCCAGCTTGGTGGAGGAAATTTCCGGTTGGACAAGATAGAGGGATTAAGAGTTGGAGTCTTCAAAGGATACACAGATGGCACGAAAGAGGTAGCCGTCTTGATCCTATACCCACCTGAGGCAATTTCGGCTGAACCGGGGGTAGATTACATTACAATCAGGACTCCTCTCAAAACCCTCTTCGACTGGGGAATAGGCCGCCCATCACAGGGAGTGCTAAATCCGGGAACAGTCCCAGAGCCCGGCGACTATACGTTGCCGTGAGCATCAACTTACTGATAAGTTCTCCCAAAAGAAGGGGGAAATCGGGAGAACTTTCCTAGGAGAGTGAAAAATGACTGAAAATGATAAACCTAAGTTAGATACAGCTCAAAGGGCGAAAAGGATTCTACAAAGCAAGCGGAGGCAAAAAGAAAGGACAGAGCTACCCTGGAATCTGATCATCCAGATGTTTCTTCACTTACTGATCTGGATGATAGCAGCGACGAGTTGGGTTCTAACTGAGTCAACCCTCCCATTCATTTTGGCTGCCATCGCATCGCTCGTGCTACTTTTCCGTCGGAAACTCGCTAAAGGACTCACCCGAGTAAGAACTGTCTCTTTGCCTCGTCCACGAGCGCCGAGACTCCCCTTCCGAATAAGTAAAATCGATTGGGTCCTCTGGCCGATCGCATTGACCGTCTGGGCTTTGACGGCTGAAAATGCCGTACTCGTTTGGGCAGTAATATTGCGAGTAGGCTGGTGGATCTTGAAAAACGGTGGGAAGATCACTCTACAAAAAGCCTGGGAAGAACGAGTTCCAGATGCGGTCAGGGAAAGCATAGCTTCAAGCAGCAATACAGGATGTGTAATTTTCCTAGTAAAAATCCTGGGAATGCTAATTGTAGCAATTGCTGCTCTGTTCATCCACCCCATCCTATCAATCGCCGTAGTGATCATGGGGATACTGTGGCTCAGAAAGCCCACACCGCCAAAAATCGAGGAAGATGGAACTTTAGTTTTTCCCACTCCGTTCCTCTTCGCTCTAATCCACCCAATGGCATTCTTTCAACCTCAAAATGAAATTGGGCCGGAGGGCGTTAGGGTCGGCTTCTTCCGCTTCGGTCTGGATCGGCGAAAGAATTTCCCACCGGAAGCAATCTCAACAATCGACGTAACGGATAGTCTTCCCGGATGGCTTTTCGGAGGAATTTGGATTGAAATCCAATACAAGCCTTTGGAAACGGCAAAGAAAGTTGAACCACAGGTGTTCATTACTACCAGGTGGGATTCCCCAGAGAAAATCGAAAAACAACTACGGGGAGTATATAAAAAGCCAAAGGCGAAAGAAACCATCGAAATGCACGTCCACCTCGATCAGCAAGGCAATGTCTCGGCAGAAGGCGAGAAAAAAGGAGGCTAGAATGGGTGAAATTCTTGATTGCAAAACTGTTTTGCTCATCCTCCTCCTCGTAGGCCTCTACTTCAGCTATCGAATCCTTAAGGACAATTTCGGAACACTGATCTCTGCTATTCAAGTCCTTGTGGCTTTAGGGATTCTTGGTCTGCTCGCTATTGCCCTGATAGCTGGCGGCTTTACCGGTGAAGAAATCCTGATATTGATCGTGGGTGCGATCATAGAGGGAGGCCTTCAACTAGTCAAACCGAAGGACAAGGTGGATAAAGTCGTCATTGACGTACAAAGCCGAGAGAAGTAATGGAGTATAGACAGAAATGTCTTTACTCCCTCCCCTGGCCGTGAGCCAGGTATCGACCCCTGAGGGACAACTGAATGGATTCAAACAACCGTTAAAACGTCCAATAGAGTGGACTCCCTTAGGAATCAAAATCCTTCATTCACTAACTAAATACCGCCGGTTGTTAGCCTTCTGGCTGACAACACTTCGAAAGTCTGCACCCCTGTCAATGCGGACAACTAGATGAGGCGGCGCGTCCAACCTTTTAAAAAACAGTCGGAAAATTGTCCTGGGGTAAGCCCCACGGAAATCAAAAGTACCGGCTGACACGGTTGGCGACGAAGGATAGAATCTTGTGAGAGAGGGAGCATTAATTGCTTCATTATTTGGCCATTTTTTTCGGCCACCCCCTCTTACATAGATTTTATCCGCTCGTCCCCCGATTGAATCGGGGCTGATGAGTTAATCTCGTTGAAATTTTATCGAAGGTTATACCCGCCTTCGCTAAAGCTACGGCGAGGTGAAACGAAACGAGCGGAAAATTCATCTGTTCCTGAACTTCCTGATTACAAATGATTAAAAGAAGACCAAAATCTTAAACCGGGAATGTTTAAAAAGTGCTTGTCATAAGTTATTAAAGCTGAACCGGTTTCCAGTGTCTGAGAAGCTATCCACAGATCATTGATGGGAATTGGTTTACCTTCTTTTTCTAAAAAACTTTTAATATTGGCATAAACCTCTGCAGTCTCTTTTCCTACTTCGATTATCTCAACCGTTGCTTTTAATAAAAATTTTTTAAGGATTTTAAGATTTTCTTTTTCCCTTCTTCCTTTTTTAAAAGCTGCTAAAAGTTCTCCTAAAACAATTACAGACATATAAATCTTATGGGCTGTTTCTAATTCACTTCTTACATCTGTTGATCCTTTGATAAGCGAAGTATAAGCGTCGCTGTCAACAAGCACTTTTTTCATTACCAATCCTCTTTATCTGTTTTTTCAAAATCAGCCAAAGAAGACATAAGGCGTTTAGCTTCCTGCTTATCAATTGTTCCGCATATATCAGCAAAGTCTTCTTTCTTGATACTTCCCAGTCCGAGTGATTTTCTTAAAAGCTTTTTAACGGATTTATTCAGACTGACTCCCTCGCGGTTGGCATAATTAATAAGGGATTTTTCCAAATCTTCCTCAAAATTATGAATGGTTATTGATCTCATATGAACCATTTTATAATGAATAATGGTTCACTGTCAAGGCGGGCAGAAATTATCGACAAATCTGTTTCTGTATTTGGCCATTTCGGTAAGTTTTGTTTTGGCAAAATCAGCCTTAATGATCCTTTTCCCCCGAAAAAGGTATACTGTTATCCTGAAAGAATTTCCGGAAGTTTAAAAAGAATTTTCTCCATCGGCCAGATTTCAATTTTACCTTCTCTCATAATTCTCTTTCCCCCATAGACAAATAAACATTTCGAAGAAGGGTATTCTTTTTGAAAAATCACTAAGTGCCGTAGCATTCCCTGAGTAATTCTGCCTGTTCGTTTAATTTCAAACGCAAAAAGCCCGCGCTTTCCATAGGCCACAAAATCCGTTTCGATACCTGTTGCTGTACGATAGAAATAGAGGCGATATCCTAGATCCAAACTATCATTAATTGCCACCAAATTTTGTAAAAACATACTTTCATAAACTGCGCCTTCGACCTCTCCGGGGCGATCCAATGGTCCCATCGGCCGAATAACCCTGTAAATACCTGTATCGAAAAAATAAAATTTGGAGTGAGATACTAATCTTCTTTTCGCTCTTTTGGCAAATACCGGCAAACGGTGAGCTATCAGCAAGTCTTCCAGAATATTAAAATAATTTTCCACAACTTTTCTCTCTATTGCCGCTTCCCGGGCAACTGCTGATGTATTGAGTAAAGCTCCCTGAGAAAAACTAGCAATTTCCAAAAATCTGGCAAAGGCTGATAAATTACGAGTTAATCCCTCCTGGAGTATTTCCGTCTCTAAATAAGTTTTGACATAACTTTCCAGGTATTTCCGGGGATTTTCTTCTGAAATCACTGATGGTAATAATCCAAATGTTGCCGCCTTCTCCAAATCGAAATCCTGACCAAGTTCAACAGCAGTTAAAGGATGAAGTTCATAAGTTAGAGCTCGTCCGGCTAATAGATTGTATCCGCGCCTTCGAAGTTTTCTGGCGCTAGATCCGGTCATGATAAATTTTAAATTTGATTTTTCAATTAGTCGATGTACTTCATTTAATAGCTCAGGGACGCGTTGTATTTCATCAATAATTACAAAATAATTAAAATTATTTGGAATAAAATTCTCCAGCCGCGAGGGATTTGCCAATAAATCATTAAATAGTTCTGCCTCCAGAAGATCTAGATATAAAGCATCTGGAAATTTTGTCTTTACCAGAGTTGTCTTGCCTGTGCCTCGCGGGCCGAACAGGAAAAAGCTTTTATTCTGCGGTAGTTTTATTAATCTGGAATACATAACTCCATTATACATATTAATTTGGAATTGTCAAATCCAAAATTTAGTTTGTTGAAATTCATTTCACAATTTGTCATCTCGAGCGTAAGCGAGAGATTTAGTGAAGGGATGCACCAGACGGTGCTTCCCGAAGCGTAAATTACGGCACTTCGTGCCTGGATTTCTCACTTCGTTCGAAATGACCGTTGTTTTTCCCGACTTCGCTAAAGCTACGGCGAGGTGAAACGAAACGAGCGGAAAATACTACCGAATTGCTGTATTAATTTCTAGGTGCTTCTTCGCCGAGTTTTTCAGCTCCTTCAATCTGCTGAATTTGACCGGCTGTTCTTGCAATTTCTCCTGTTATTCTCTCTATTATTCTCTCTACATTTGTCAAAAGATTGTCTGCTTTCTTAAGTGATTCTTTTACTGCTTCTTCGTCCTGTTCGTTTAAATAACTCTTGTTTTTTCCCGGAGGTCCTTCTTGACGATTTCTAGGCGTCCCTCCACCACCCCCGCCTCTCATAAAAATAATTTGCCCTCCGGGCAATTGCGGCTTGGTTTCAATACCCGGCGCTAGAATATCACTTCTTGTTAATAATTCTCCCATATCATTTTCGAAATAATACATCAAAATGCAGATTTAATCTATCTGAAATGAAAAATAATGTGATAGATTTATTTTGCTCATTTTACTTAATTATCATATAATAGCAATATATTTTGGAAAGCGAGGTGAGAAAATGAGTATCCCAAAAGAAGGACCGCAACCAACTGCAGCAGAAATAGAACAAGTCAGAAATGTAATTACAGCTCATCCCGTCTTTGTAGGCGCAATGAGAGCAGGAGCACCAATTAGCTTTCCCATTGAAAGACCGGGTGCACCTGGAGAAAAAGCCATTGTTGTCGATGTAAAACCGGCTGATTTGGTCATAAAACCTTGACCGTAAAGTCCCAAAGTGAAATGAGTAAAATAAAAATTATTTTCTTTGAAGAAATTCCTCTATATATTTTGCGAATTTACCAAAATCTCTAAGGTTCTCCTGAATATTGACATAAGTATAGTGTCTCTCAACATTAAGATACTCGTGAACAAGGATATTTCTATAGCCGACCATTGTCATTATTTTTTTGGCAAATTCCATGGGAATTATTTTTTCCTTTGCCAAAATTAAGAATATCTCCTTGTTTTCCTTTCTGGGACGTTCTAAACCCAGCTGTGAAATAATGTGGTTGCTAATATCAATAATGCATTGAATTGCAATTTCCAGATTTCTTTCTGCCGCTCTATATATTATTTGATCAGTAATTAGTTTTTCCTCTGGAAGATGTTTAAAATCTCTTTCTAAGGATTTCACCGTTTGGCGGATTTCTTCGATTCTTGTTTTAATTTTGTATTGATCAAGCATTAAAATCTCCTCTCAAACTTTGCTCACTTAATACTTCATAATACTCATCAAACAACGGCTTGAAATCAAAATAAACATTCATTGTATTTACCTCAAATTTTATTCTTATCTGTTCATTTGCAGAATAAAACAGATTACCTTCTTCCAATACCCTATAAGCAAAATCTACTCGGCATGAATTCAGATCCTGAATTTCAACTTTTTTCTTGAGTATTTTCTCTAAATCATCCGTATATTCCAGTCTTAAAGCTAACCGGTCATCTTTCTGATTCCTGAATAATACTGCCAAATCAATATCACTCTCCCTTTTTTCTTCCCCCCTGGCAAATGAACCATAGAGATAAACCGCGGCGACTTCCCGCTTTTTTTTGAAATAATCACGGATTTTTTCTTTTATTTTATTTATTTCCATATGCTCTGATTTTACTCCATACCCGAAAATAAATCATTATGATAAGTCTCATCTGTTGAAAAATTGGCGAACCCACCTTCGCCGTGGCTTCAGCTGGGTATAACGAAACGAGCGGAATAAACTAATCTTTCTTTCGTCATATCAGTATTTGACATATAGACATTATTTTTTTATATAAGTATTAATGGGTAATGAAGAAAAACCAAAACCTCCTCAATCAGAAGCGCATATAGAAAAATCTCAAATAATCGGGCGCGGGAAAAAAGGAATTGAAGATTTGATGGCTAAAAATGAAGCTGCTGCAGCTGCTGTTGCTGCAAGAACAGGAAAAGATCCAAAAAATGTAACTGTACAAGAAGCTATGGAAGACCTGAGAAGTTTAGATCAACAAGCCAAAAAACCCTCATAATTAAAAATTTCTTATAATGGAAACTACTTCGGTTGATTATTTTCAAGATCCCTTAAATCTTTTTTGTGCATAGTTATAGGATGCAAAATATTAGGATCTTCTGGATCT
>MFJM01000036.1 GCA_001779205.1 Candidatus Gottesmanbacteria bacterium RIFCSPHIGHO2_02_FULL_39_14 | reverse complement strand
AAAATGTCCCAAATGCCAAATACCAGAAGAAAACAAGCCAGTTTTTCTTTTGTCGTTTTACCGGCAATCAAACTTAAGGCAGCCAACATGATTAAGGTTGACAGTTCCCGCCAAAGTTCAAGAGACAGGATATATTGATTTTGGGTGATGAGAGTTGATGCAGAACGTTTGAGGAAAGCAATAAACCCAAGCGTTAGAGCTATATCATCGGCGGTTACCCGGCGACTGATGAGCGTATCCCCGGACCCGAACAGTTGTCGCACATAGATAACGACGATTGCTTCAAGGAGACCAAAGAAGATAGCGAAAAGAATAACTAATGCGATTTTAAGATTAATTCGCTTCCTCTTGTTGTTTTGGCGGGCATTTGGTATCGGCATAGGAACAAAAGACACAGCAGTCGCCCGTTTTCGGCTTTAACATCTCAGTACAACTTTGACATTTATAGAAATGCTGGCAGGCATTGACGGGCATTTCTGCTGATTGTATTTTGCCGCACTTTGGGCAAGTCAGATGAGCTGTAGTTGTAATCTGATCCAAATAACAAGTATAAAACGTTAATTTTTTATAAGCGAATAGCCTTTGGATTGCCAGTCGTGCATCCCCAGGATGTGATTATAAACATTGGTATAGCCTAACTCAGTAAGACGCTTGGCGGCAATGGCACTCATGCGGCCGCTCTTGCAATAAAGGATGATTTTGGCGTTTTTATCCTTGGGGAGTTTATCGAGATTGTTTTCGATCTGATCATAGGGAATAAAAGCGTCAGTTTTTTCAATTTCTCCCTCATAAGGCGTATGGACATTAACAAAATAAAAATCTTTGTTTTGCAGCATGGTTTTTAACTGCGTGCTGGTTATGTCAGAATATTTTTGGAGGGCAGGAGGGGTTTGGTGAATTATATAGATATAAAGCCAAAGGCCCGTAAAAAGAAGAAATAGAATTAGATAGAAAAGTTTACTCATTTTCATTATTAAGTGAAGGGGTAATTTGAAGTACGTATTTATTGTTATAATTCTCCATTTTGGACTTTTTCTTTCAGAAGGGAGAATTGTTCAGAGGTAAGCCGAACTCTCCCGCCAAAATCATCATCAATTTCGACCCTATTTTTATCAATAGTTAATTTGGGACAGCAATCACCCTTGCCGCATAACAAAATTACCTGTTTATTATCTTCCATTTTTTTTCACCTCCTTAAATTACTATATTTTGATGATAATTCATTATTGATTAAGAAATTATGAAGAGCTTCAAATTTTATTCAATTGACTTGCCAGTTCTTCATTTCTGACTGCCATCTGGGGATCGTCCTGGGTAAAGCGCACTATTCCCTGTTTATCGATCAGGAAATAGGTATGTCCGGGGAATTGACCGCGATGCATGGACGAGTCAAGCGACAGGACACCATAGTTTTGGGAGACTGAAATATCAGTATCAAAAAGGATAGGTACTCCGGACAGTTCGGGCATTTTGGTAACGGCCTGCTGCCAGTCTTTCTTTGGATCGACGACAATAGAATAAGTGACGGTATCAGCGGAGGTGAATCTTTTATCCTGACCGAAAGCGGCAATCTGATTCCAACAGGCAGGATAGCACATTAAGCCTTCGTTGAAAAACAAGACTACATTTTTCCCCAGGAGACTACTTAAAGTAACTTTCTCACCATAATAATTTTCAAGTGTAAAGTCAGGAGCTTTTTGGCCCAAAAGACTATTGAAAACGCCTGATTCTGCAGGTTGAGGTTTGTGGTGGTCGTCCATGGAATCAACTTGCGGGGCTTGCGGGCCCGTTTGAACTCCACTTACGTTTGCTTGCCCGGGAGTATTTTTATTAGTTAAGTAAGAGACGATAAGAGTGGTAGTGACAAGATTAATAGTGATAATAAGGACATAATCTTTAAATTTCATAATTTTTTCGAACCTCTAGGTTCTTCTTTCCTTTCTTAAACATTAATAATAATTGATTAATGGCCAGTTTGATAATCAAGATGAAGATAACGATAAAAAATATAGCCCAAACAAATTCGGGCAGGAGATTGGTAATACTACTTATGGATTGAATTAATTTAGTTAAATAGATATTAATGGTGATTTGATAGGAGGAATGGGAAGTAAGCTGGTTGGTTTGAGCAAGATAGAGAATAATAACACCTAAAAGCAGAAACATTAAGCCGGAAAAGAGGAAAGATACGGTAAGTTTTATCTTTTTGCCAAAAAAAGAGTAAGCAACAGTTTTTCTAAAGGCGAAAAATTTTTGAGTAAAATTTATCCTGTCTAAAAAGGCGGCAATAATGAAAAGCGGGACGACCATGCCTAAGACGAATGAGAGGGTATAGACTGCTCCCCAAATGAGGGAACCCGGAAGAAGGGATAGAGTTAAGACGCCTGCCAGGACAGGAGCACAGCAGGTGGTGGCAACTCCCGAAAATATTCCCAGGACAAATATGGAGGCATAATCATATTTTTTCAAGCGCGGATGGACAGTGAATGGAAGGGAGAGAGATAAGCCGAAGAGGAGACTGGCGCCAAGAAGGATTAGAAAAATACCTCCAAGGGCGAAAATCAGATTATGATAACGGCTGAAAACTTGGCTCAGAAATGAGGCTCCCAAACCGAGGGGGAGAAAGATTGTTAAGAGGCCGAGAAAAAAAACAAAGGTCATAAGGTAAATAGTAGTTTTTTGTTTAAAGATAGAGGTAAAGTATGTCGGCAATAGAACAGTTATACAACATGGAGCAAAAAGGGCGGCAACTCCGGCAAAGAAAGAAGCAATAAGAGAGGTGCTAATCAGAAGATTCATTTTTGACTTTTCTTTTGGTCATGGCCGCTATGATGATTTTTCATCATAAAAATATGAAGCAGGGGACAGGCTAAAAGTGCACCGTAAAAAAGAAGATTGCCTGGCGGAATTTTAAAGACAGTGACGGCGCTGATTGCGGCGATAATGCCAGCAGCACACAGATATGGCCATTTGTGTTTCATATTCTTAAAATACAACCAGGAAGATTAAGAAAATATGAAGATGAATCTTTAAGGGAGGAGAATTCCGCCGGTGTATCCTGGAATCCACCAGGGAATAAATATATAGATAGTAAAGAGGAAGCCGAAAGTCAGGGAGAAGACGGCATAGAGGAGAAACTTGGTGAATTTATTATTTTGACGGCGGTAAAGCCAAAGCGAAAAAGCAGCCAGAAATAGAAGAGGAATGAGAAAAAATTTGTTTCTGCTTTCGTTGGCAAGGAGGAGAAGAATTCCGGATGAAATGAGAAGATAGAGAAGAACCCCACAACAAAATAGGTGGAAAAAAATCAGAGGAAGAGTGCCGGTGAGAATTTTTTTCATGGTTTCTTAATATAAAATATTATAGTCTAAAGAAGGGTGAGATTTTATGAAGCATAATCCAAAGTCAACAGCTAATGCCTCAGCTTTGACTATTGCGGTTGTCTATGTAGCTTGCAGATTGCTGGTAGGGTTATTTCCCGAGGCGATGATGACGGTAGCCAAGTCGTGGTTCCACGGGATTGATATAAGCCTGATCAGTGCCTGGAACTTATCGTTCGGGTCTTTTGTTATAGGAATAGTTTCTGCAACTATTACCGCCTGGTTGGTAGGCTATCTATACGGGGCGAGTTTTGAGTATTTTAGAAAAAAATAATTTTTTTTATAAATTTTTTCCCGAGGTGTCATAGCTAGGACACTCCTAAGGTGTGCTTAAATCTTTAGGGGCGGAGAGAAGGGTGGTTAGACTATATTCGGCGATTAGAAACTTTTCTCCGTCGGATTGGCGTTTGACCAGATAGTCTTCTTTTCCTTTGTAAAATTCCAAAGTTTGGCTTTGGGAGTCATAGTCAACGGTAATGGTAAGTTCAGGGTTTTTGGGAAAATTAGTTAGTTCTTTATCTTCGGCAAGGGATTTAGCCAGGAGGTTGGAGAGCGAAGCTAAAACTGAATTGATTTTGTCCTGGTTGACCTCTTTGTCATCTTTTTCAAACAGCCATTTATTGTCTTTTTTAATAATTTTTTTCTCACCAGATTTATCTTTAAAGGAGACTTTGGATACTTTGGACTGATCGAAGGAAAGAATGGTTTTGTCATACCAGTCGTCGGCATTGACGGATAAATCGTAAGGAGATAAACCAGACAGAAGATAAACGGAGTTTTCCTTATCAAAACGGGAGTAAACAGAAGTTCCTGATGATTTGCCGATATACCAGGTAAGCTTATTATCCAACCTAACTTTGGCGGCTTTTTCATCCGTGAGCTCAAATTCAGCATGTCGTTTGTCCGTCTGGGCGATCTGATCCGGCGGAATGGAGGGAAGGAGATAATTGATCAGGTTGTCAATTTTAGTCATATCCGCTTTTTTGGAATTTATTTTCCAGATATTATTTTCTTTTTTTAATTCAATTTGCTTGTCTGTTTTTTTGATAAGAATTGATTTGAGGGAATTTTTATCAAGAGTTTTGACTTGTTTTTGATAAGGTGAGGAAGTAGGACTGAGGCGGGGGAGGTAGGTTTTGACTCCTAAAAAGACAAGCAAAATAAAGGTAATGATAAAAAGTATTTTAAGATTTCTGTTGGACATAGGTTCTTTGCGTCAGGCGGGTTCTGCGCCTTAAGTAAAAAACGGCAAAGAGAGAAACAAGAACAGGCGGAATCAGCAGATTGCCGTATTGGACTAAGATGAGGTCAAGAGGACTGCGGAATTCGAAAACAGCCCGGCCGCTGGATTTGGCGGGAATAGCAGCCAGATCTTTATCGGCGGCCAGATAATCGATGGTGTTGGAGAGAAAGGCAATGTTATCGCGGTTATCCTGCAGAAACTGGTCATCGGCAAGAGTAGTAGAGCCAACCACAACCAGGCGGAGGTCGCCTTTTTCCACCAAAACAGACAGAGGAATATTTTCGCGGGAAGAGGGCGCGAGGGAACGAATACTTTCCGGGGAAATATCGAAGCTGTCTATGGATTTACCGGCATTTAATCCGGTAGTCAAAAGTGTCTTTACGGAAATACCCTCTTTTTTAGTAATTGTGAGAGAGCTAGGCCAACCCATACTGATGCTTTTAATAGAGGTTGCGGGGGCAAAGTCAGTTGCGGCAGGGAGAGACCGGAACCAATAAGGATATTGAGTCAGATAGCGCTGACCACCTTCACCGTTTAAGGCCAGAATTTCGGAAAGTTCAAGATCATAGACCAGATCCGAGTTGAGAGTCACTCCATAGTCGGTAAGAAAAGCGGGGATAGTTGATTGGCTTTTTTGCGCGGTCAGGGACT
>MFJM01000035.1:32742-33126 GCA_001779205.1 Candidatus Gottesmanbacteria bacterium RIFCSPHIGHO2_02_FULL_39_14 | reverse complement strand
GATCCGACCGTTCTGTTTATTACAGCAGGAATGCATCCGCTTGTGCCCTATTTAATGGGAGAACCGCATCCCCTGGGAAAAAGACTTGTCGATATCCAAAAATCATTCAGAACCGATGACATTGACATGGTCGGGGACGAAACGCATTTTACCTTTTTTGAAATGCTGGGGAACTGGAGCCTTGGCGACTATTTCAAAAAAGAAGCAATCGAGTGGTCTTTTGAATTCCTGACAGGTAAGAAATGGCTGGCCTATGATTCGGAGAGGCTATACGTTTCTGTTTTTGAGGGAGACCACGATGCACCCAGGGATATGGATTCGATAAAAACCTGGCAGGAGGTATTTAAAAAAGCAGGAATAACGGCTGAGGTTGGAGATAAAGAG
>MFJM01000035.1:0-32696 GCA_001779205.1 Candidatus Gottesmanbacteria bacterium RIFCSPHIGHO2_02_FULL_39_14 | reverse complement strand
AAAACTGGTGGGGGCCTGCCGGGACGACAGGTCCCTGCGGACCGGATACTGAGATGTTTTACGATACCGGACGCAACATGCATGACGAAAAAATTCACGGGAAGATTTGTCACATCAACTGCGACTGCGGACGCTATTTTGAGGTATGGAATGATGTCTTCATGGAGTTTAATAAAAAGTCTGATGGAACTTATGAGTCTCTAAAACAAAAAAATGTAGATACGGGCATGGGTATGGAAAGGGTGACCGCCTTAACGGCATGGATAAGGAAAATAATACCAAAACCGGATCCGTTTTTGACCGACCTGTTTAACAAACCGAGATATTACCTTATTCAATTGAGCGGCCGGAGTTACGAAGAACCGTTCGTTAAATCCGTCAGAATAATCCTCGACCATATAAGAGCTGTGGTTTTCTTAACCGGTGACGGTGTGGAGCCGGGCAACAAAGAAAGGGGTTATATCGTCAGGAGACTTATAAGAAGGGCAATAAGGCACGGAAAGTTATTGGGTATACACTCAGATTTTATAAAAGATTTGGCTGAAAAAATCATAGAAGTGTACAGCGGATTTTATCCTGACCTGAAACCAAATAGCGATAACATCCTGTCCGTCCTGGATATGGAAGAGGTAAAATTCCGCAAGCTTCTGGACCGGGGAATCAGGGAAATTGAAAAACACAATGATTTAAACGGAAAATTGGCCTTTGATCTGTATCAGAGTTTTGGTTTTCCCCCTGAATTGACTTTGGAAATAGCCCGCGAAAAAGGCATGAATATTGATATGCAGCACTATGATGCGGAATTTAAAAAACACCAGGAACTGTCAAGGACAGCAACCAAGGGTATTTTCAAAGGCGGTTTACAGGATCATCGGACGGCAACAATGAAGTTGCACACCGCAACACACCTGCTGCAACAGGCTTTGAGGACGGTTTTAGGCAACCATATCAGACAAAAAGGCAGCCATATTACACACGCGCGGTTAAGATTTGATTTTATACACCCTAACAAATTGACGGATATTGAAATTCAAACAGTGGAAAAAATTGCCAATGAGAAAATCAGCCAGAACCTGAAAGTAACCAAAGAGACGGTTGATTTTAAGGCTGCAGTTGCCTCCGGGGCATTAACCGTACCCGGGGTAAAATATCCGGAAAAAGTAACAGTTTACACGATCGGAAATTTTTCCAGGGAAGTCTGTGGAGGACCACATGTTGACTTTACAGGCAGATTGGGAAAGATTAAGATAATTAAAGAGGAAGCACAAGGCACTTTAAACCGTAGAATCTACGCCGTCCTTTCATAGTCCATTGGTTTCCTCTTCATAAATGTCAATTCTTTCAGAGATACTGCCAAAAAAAGAGATAACTAATTATTTCATAGTACTGGGGTTGGAAGAGCGTTATATCAGAGCGGCTGTGGCCGAAATTACCGGCAACCGTGTCAGGATTTTGGGAATAGGAAAGAGCGAGTTTAATGAGGTGGAAAATGAGATCGAGGCAGTAGATATAGCCATATCCATGGCGGAAAAAACAGTTCCCGAGAAACTTCTTATTCATAACGTCATTTTCGCCCTGCCGCAATTCTATTTAGAGGGTGAAAATGTAAAACCTGAATATTTAATACGCCTTAAAAAAATTGCCAAAGAATTGGATCTTAAAGCTTACGGATTTGTTGATTACGTTTCCAGTATTATCAATTATTTAGAAACGACTGAGAGTTCTCCCCCGACAGTACTCCTGATGGATTTATCTTCGGAATTCATGACATTAAGTCTGGTAAGAGTAGGTAAAATTCAGCAGCATATCATTGTAAAAAGAAGCGACTCAATTGTAAATGATTTTTCCTCGAGCCTTCCCCAATTTGAGGCAGATATTTTGCCTTCGAAGATTATCATTTTTGACTTTTCCGATAAAAGCGAGGAATTAAGAGAGGAATTACTGCGATTTCCCTGGCATAAGCATTCCATTTTTCTCCATACACCGAAAATTGAAATTTTCACTAACGAAAAAATTATGACTGCAGTGGTGGAGGCAGCCGCTACCAGTTTTCTTCCCAATATATCAGAGACCTTGCCTAAAATCAGCCGTGAAGAAACCCTTCAGGCAGAAACGGAGGTTAGTGAACCGGAAAGTGTTAGCGAAGAATTGGAAAAAGCAGAAACTGATCAAAAGGGGGAAAAATTCGGTTTTATTCAGGAAACATTAAACGAAAAAATAGCTACGATAAAAAAAGAAACCAAACCGATAGACGGAAAATTCGTAGCCGGGAAAATAGAATTACAAAAGGTTTCAGCAAAATTACGCGACCGGATAAGCAAGATAAAGTTCGGTTATAAAGGAATCATCTTAGGTATTCCACCTGCCTTGATAGTTATACTTCTTATCTATCTTATTTGGAATTATCCGACAGCAAGTGTATCTTTGATTACCTATCCCCTGCCTCAACAATATCCCATGGAAATTTTATTTGCCAAAGATAATGCTCAAGGCAGCGGCAATTTACCCGTAATCTCAATAAGAAGCATTACAAATGAAATCAGCGGAGATAAAAGTGCCAAATCTACCGGAACAACATTAATGGGAGATAAAGCTCGCGGTGAAGTAACAATTTATAATAAAACAACAACTTCAAAAACTTTAGCTCGCGGAACAATATTAATTAGCGGACCGCTTAAATTTACACTGGATGAGGAGGTGAAAATTGCCTCAGCCGGAGAGACTTCCGAGGGAATAACCTTCGGCAAGTCAACCGCTAAAATTACTGCAGCGGCAATCGGTCCGGAAGCTAATTTGGCAGGTAATTCCAATTTCACCTTTAGCGAATTTTCAGAAGCCGTTACTGGCGCCAAAAACAGCCTGCCTTTATCGGGAGGCACCAGCCGGGAGATTACCAGTGTGTCGAAGGAAGACAGGGATAACTTGGAGGAACAGTTAACTGCGGAATTAGTTAAGCAGGCCAAACAAAAAATACTGGGAAATATAAATCCCAGGGAAAGAATATTAGATTCTCCAATTACAACCACTGTATCTTCCAAAAAATTCAACAGCGAAGTCGGCAGTGAGGCGAAGGATTTAACTCTAAATTTGACTTTGAAAGTGGAAGGATTTGTTTATAACCAGGCGGAACTGGAAAAACTGATTAATCCCCAGGCTTTAACAGTGCCTGCCGGTTATACCTTTGATCCGACAAAAACAACAGTAAAACTGGAAAAGAGCGATGCGGATAAAAACGGCAATATCAGTGCGAAAGTAGCAATTATTGCCTATTTTATTCCCGATCTAAATCTTAATCAAATTAAAAAGGACATGAGGGGAAAATCATATTCTGAAGCCCTGGCCTACCTGGAAAAAATTGACAAAGTCGGCGGAGTCAAAATCAGCCAGACCAACAAATTGCCTTTTTTATCAAAAAAACTTCCCTTTAAGTCCCAAAATATCACCATTTCCATTGTTTCCAGATAAAGATGGCCATTTATTCTTACAGCAAAACCCTACCGAGTGTTGCTAAGAGAATAGGACGGATCATATCAATTGTTTTAATTCTTACCGGATTGACTCTCATTTTTGCAGTTTTATATCCGATTTTAACTTTCGAACTTTATTATTCCCGCAAATATCAGTCGGTCATATCTCCTGTGGCAGAAGAAGAAAATCTGCCTTTGAAAATAAGACAGGCGCTGGGAGCGACTTTTACTGATCTGACAGAAGCCCGTCTATGGTTTCCCAAAGCTACACCCGTTAAGAAGATTGACAATATAAATAATTATTCTCTATCAATTCCGAAACTGAAAATCGATAATGCTAACGTTATAATAGGCGGCAATGATCTATCAAAAAGTCTCATTCATTTTACAGGTCCCTCACCCGGAGCGATCGGCAATCCGGTTATTTTCGGGCATTCGACATTGCTTCTTTTCTATAATCCTAAGGACTATAAGGCGATTTTTTCCAAACTGCCTGATTTGGAGATTGGGGACGAGATCAGAATTGTAATTGATAATGTCAGTTATGTTTTCCGGGTGTATAAAATGTATATTACCAATCCGTCGGATTTAAGTGTTCTAAACCAGGATACATCTTACCGGGAGCTGACCCTGGTGACTTGTGTGCCGCCGGGGACATATTTTAAGAGATTTATAGTTAAAGCAAGACTAGAATAATTTGGGGACAGTCCCCATGCGGGGACAGTCCCCTTACTGTTAGAATAGAATTAACTATATGGAAAAAAATAATTTTAAGCAAAATCAGGCATCAATATCATTTCAAGCCATATCAGCCATCAAAAAGAAACTTTTAGGCAAGAGATTAACCTACCAGGAAATATTTTCTCTGATGGATGAGGTTTCGAACCGACGGCTTTCACCTATATTAACTACCTATTTTGTAGCTGCCGGCTTTAAAAACGGTTTTACATCAACGGAACTCTTCTATTTGACCAAAGCCATGGCCGATACCGGTGAGAAACTTCATTTTAAGGGAATAGTTGCCGACAAACATTCAACAGGAGGACTGGCCGGAACACGAACGACAATGATACTGGTACCCATAATTGCCGAGGCAGGATTTATAATTCCCAAAAATTCTTCGCGGGCGATTACCACACCAGCCGGAACTGCTGATACGATGGAGGTTCTGGCACCGGTCACTTTTACCTTAAAAAAGATTAAAAGCATCGTTGAGGCAACCGGCGGTTGTATAGTTTGGGGAGGACATTTAGGTCTGGCACCGGCAGATGACATAATCATTCAAGTGGAGGCACCGTTATCTTTTGAATCTTTTGATAAAATAATCGTTTCCATTATGGCTAAAAAAATTGCCTCCGGAGCAACCCACATGATTTTAGACATACCAGTAGGTAAGACATTAAAAATTTACCATTTTAAGGATGCAGAGATGATTGCCGATAAATTCAGAACACTTTCTAAAAAATTTAATATTAAGGTGACAATTGATATCAATCAGGCTCTTGAGCCGGCCGGACACGGGGTGGGACCGACATTGGAAGCAAGAGACGTTTTAAAAGTCCTGGAACAAAAACCGGACAGACCTTTTATGCTGGAAGCAAAAGCATTAAGGTTGACGGGAAAATTGTTGAATTTATGTCTGGAAAATCACGGGAAGAAATCCAAAAATAACGGTGAGGAAATGGCCAGGGAAATATTATCATCCGGACGTGCCCTCTCTAAAATGAGAGAGATCATCAAAGTACAGGGAGGAAATCCTGAAGTTGCCAGTGATTCTTTGCCATTAGCCCGATACCGTTTTGAAGTTACGGCTTACAAAAAAGGAACAATAACTTCCTTTAACAATAATGATTTAACGGTGGTAGCCAGAATTCTCGGCTGCCCGCTGGATAAGCAGGCAGGAATTTATTTAACCAGAAGAATTGATGAAAAAGTGGACAGAGGGGAGGTTTTATGTATATTATATTCCTCGGATAAGTGGAGATTAAAAGAAGCGAGGGAAACTTTGGTTAATATTCCGATTTACAGGATTGAATAGGAGGGAAATGTTTAAAAATATTATTGCTCCGGTACAAGCTTGGTTACTTTTACAGGGACGCTGTGTCGGGTGCGGAAAGTCCTTATCCAAAGGAATAAGAAAAAAAGGCAAAGAAGAGGATACAGTAACCTGTAAGACTTGCGGCCGGATCTTTATATTTGATAAGAATAAGAAAATTTACAGAAGAGCTCCTCTAATAACACGCGGATGAAATATAAACTGACAATTCTTATTTTTCTCCTCCTGATTTTTTTTATAGCTGTCTATCTTTTTTGGCTGCAGGCAATCAAACCGGTAAATCCCCTTGATAAAGACTCCCGGAATTTCGTAATTGAAAAAGGTGAGGATGTGAGAAGCATCGGTAAGAGACTGGAAGATGTCGGGCTAATCAGGTCAGGTCTGGTCTTTTTTCTTAAAGCACGTCTGACAAATTACGGACGCTCCATACAGGCAGGAAATTTTCTGTTAAGCTCCAGCATGGATATGCAGACCATCGCCGATGAGCTATTGCACGGAACTTTGGATGTTAAATTAACCATACCTGAGGGCTGGCGCAGGGAGGAAATCGCCATGAAAATAGCCACACAATTTGGAATTCCCGAAAGTGAAATATTAAAAGATGCCCGCGAAGGCTATTTATTTCCGGACACCTACCAGGTTTCCCGAGACGCGAGCGCCTCGGATATCGTCAGGATGATGGAAGACAATTTCAATAAAAAAACGGAAAAATTAAACCGCGATAAATTGACACAAAATCAAATCAGTTTTGATGAAATGGTTATTATCGCCTCCCTTATTGAAAGAGAGGCAAAACTGGATACGGACAGACCGCTTATCGCCAGCGTTATCTTAAACAGACTGTCATTGGGAATGAAGCTTGACATTGATGCGACCGTCCAGTACGCATTGGGATACCAGGCGAAAGAAAAAACATGGTGGAAAAAGGAATTGACGACTGAAGATTTAGAAATAGATTCACCTTATAACACCTACAAATACGCCGGCCTGCCGCCGACTCCAATTGCCAATCCGGGTTTATCCGTTATGGAAGCAGTTATAAATGCACCGGAAAATGAATACCTTTATTATATAGCTGACAAACAGGGAAAATCCCATTTTGCCAAAACTTTTGAAGAACATGCCGCCAACATCAGTAAATATTTAAACAAATAAAAGTAACTTTTTTCAGCCCGAGGTTCCACTTGAGAGTAAAATTACTTTTATGACAACTGTTGAATATTTAGAAAAAGAAATAAATTTATTAAAACAGAGAAATGGACATTAAAATATTTTCGGTTTGGTTGGGGTTGTTTTATCGCTAGCCGGTTATTTGCCGTATTTAAGAAGAAGCATTGCTCATTTGGTTTTTAAACGGATTAAAATTCCTACTGACCCTTTTTGCCCTTAGGGAATTTAATTTCCTGTCATCCGTATATCCTGTTTACTTAATTACTGCCAATTGGACTTTGTTCATATTAATTTTGGTAAGAAGGATGAACATAAAAAAGAACCATTAATTTTTGAAAATAATTGATAAAAAGAGTAAAATACTATTAAATGAATACGCAACAAACTTCAGGCAACTTCTTCAGAATAGGCTTTTTTGTTTTGGCCGGCGCATTATTATTTATTGGTGGAATATTTTCGACAAATGTGTTTAAAAAAGCACCTCCCGGACTTATTCAACCTTCCCCAACTATTGTTTTTGAAGAAACCTATCAACCTTCACCAACTAAGGTTGTTCCAACTTCAATTGAGGTAGAACAAAACGATGAAGCGGGTATAAAACAAGCATTTGCCCAAAAGTACGGTAAAAATACCTCGGAAGTAATAATTACAATCAGCAAAAACACCGGCATTCACGCTCAGGGAAGTGTAAAATTTGCCGGGGAGGCGGGTGGCGGTTGGTTTCTGGCATATCAAAATAATTATGACTGGTTTATCGTTGCCGACGGGAACGGCATTATCCCCTGTGAAACAGTTTATTCTTATAATTTTCCTTCCGACATGATCCCGGATTGCTGAGATATTGGTGATTGGATTAAAAATGTTTGGTGTTAAGAATAATTAACAGGATGATTTTTGGCGGTAAATACTCCGGCTGCTTCATGAAGCGCTTTTATAAAAGCAATAGGGTCCCATTTTTCGTTCCTAATTTCATAAATATTATTATATATTAAGCATAATAATGAGATAATAAAGAAATTGTTATTTATTTACAGTTATGACTAAAATTTCTGAACTTGAAAGAGAAATAATACTATTAAAAGAGAGAAATAAAAGAGTCGAGACAGATAAAACCTGGGAAACTAGCTGGACGAGAAGAATTCTGCTGGCTGTTTTTACATATCTTGCAATCAGTTTTTACATGTATGCAATTTCCCTGCCCAATCCCTGGATTAATGCCATTGTCCCCAGCATAGCATTTCTGTTATCAACGCTGACTTTACCGGCATTTAAAAATCTCTGGAAGAAACATCTTCAGAAAGATGGACATTAAAATATTTTTTGGTTTGGTCGGGGTGGTTTTATCTCTGGCTGGTTATTTTCCGTATTTAAAAGGAATCTTATCCGGAAAAATAAAACCGCATGTTTTTTCCTGGTTAATCTGGGTAATCACGACAGGGATAGCTTTTCTTGGCCAGATTTACGGCAATGCAGGAGCAGGCGCATGGGTTACTGGAATTGCCTTCTTTTTTTGTATTATAATAACAATTTTAACTTTGAGAAAAGGAAGAATTGAAATTACCAAAACGGATTGGATAAGTTTTGTGACCGCAATATTTGCCATTATCCTTTGGATTATTACCAAACAGCCACTTCTTTCCGTTTTATTAAGTATTTTAATTGACGCCGCCGGATATGTTCCTACTTTCAGAAAATCGTATTACCGGCCTTATGAAGAAGCAACATTATTATGGTTTTTAAACGGATTGAAATTCCTGCTTGCTCTTTTTGCTTTGACAGAATTTAACCTCCTATCCTCAATTTTTCCGATATATTTGATTGCGACTAATTGGTCTCTTTTTATATTAATTTTAATTAGGAGAAAACAAATACATTTACGAACAGCATGAATTAAAATATGGAAATAGTTCATTACAGTAAAGAATACGTTTATGTCTTCCAAAGTTTTTTTCTGAATTCATAAGAAAAAATTGTCGGGATATAGAAAATAATATCAGCGGATATTTTACCTAATAAAATTCCCAAAACAACATTATTGATTATTTTGGGAAATAGGTACATGGTAAAAGGTCTGACTAAAAAACTGTCGATAATCTCAGCAATACTGAATTCAAAAATCAGATTTCTGACGATTTTTTTTAAATGAGGTAAAAGGTGTTGGCCTGATTTTCTTTTATCTTTATATAAATCCCTAATGAAGATTGATCCGTAATATCCCAAATTCTCCCCCCATGTTCCGGCCAGGGCAGTCAAAACCGGATTATTAAAAAATTTATTAATAATTAATGCAGAGATTACAGCAAATAAAGAAGCTATTATTTCAGAAGGTATATATCTTTTACTCCACTCCCTGACATTCCATTTCATATTTTAATCATAGCAAATGTGTTAAAATAGCTAAACTTATGAGTAATGAACGTGAACCGAATCCGAATAAGGAAGCTTTGAAAAAAATCGGCAAAACATTGGGGATTGTGGCTATCGCTTTACTGGGAATAGCCTGGATATTATAAATTTATAATCTTCTTCAAAATTATGTTATCGAACATCAAATGTCCCAAGTGCGGTCAATCCATTGAACTGACTGAGGCGGTAAAAAGTGAGTGGGAGGAAGAGTTTTCCAAAAAAGAGGAACAAAAAAAGAAAGAAGAAATTGAGAGGGCAGTCAAAGCGGTGGAGGTTAAAACTCTGGAAAAAGTTACGGCGGACTTCAATTTGAAATTGAAACAGTCAATAGAGACTGCTGAGGAAGAAAAACAAAGAAACAGAAAACTCCTTGAGGAATTAACTCAAACAAATAAACTTATCAGGGATTTGAAAAGAAAAGATGAAGAACGGGAAATCATTAGCCAAAAAAAATTATCCGAGGCGGAGGAAAAAATCAAGTATGAAGCCCGAAAAAAAGCATCTGAAGAATCACAATTAAAGTTGCTTGAGAAAGAAAAGCAACTTCAAGACGCCCTGAAAATGAATGCGGAATTATCCCGCAAACTCCAGCAGGGATCAATGCAGACTCAGGGTGAAGTTCTGGAATTGGAGGTAGAAAAAATTTTAAAAACAGCTTTCCCTAATGACGAAATCCTCCCGGTGGAGAAAGGTATCAGGGGAGCAGATGTGATCCAGAAAGTCTGGGACAGCCGGGGTAATTTCACCGGTTCGATTGTTTGGGAAACGAAAAATGCCAAATGGAATAATGAATGGATACAGAAATTAAAAGATGACCAGAGAAGGATTAAGGCGGAAATTGCCGTTTTGATATCAATTAATTTACCGCCACAGGTTCGTGACGCCGGTTATATGGACGGGATTTGGGTAGCAGACAGGAAATTTATTATCGGTCTGTCCAGTGCTTTGCGGGCAGGACTTATCCAGATATTTCATGTTAAAAGGTCGGTACAGGGAAAAAATACAAAAATGGAAACTATGTACAATTATCTTTCCGGAGTGGAATTCCGGCACAGAATTGAAACCATAATTGATGCTTTCTCGGAATTACAGTCGGAATTGGAAAAAGAAAAGAGATTTTTTGCTTCCAAATGGGCCAGACAGGAAAAATACCTGCGAGGCATTATTGATCATACTTTAGGCATCCACGGAGATTTGAAAGGAATTATGGGGTCGACACTTCCGGAACTTAAAACAATGCAATTGTCATTGGAATAAAAGAGTGTGAAAAAGAGATTATTCATTGCCATAGAATTACCCCAAGAAATAAAAGAAAAATTGAAAATAGCTGCTGATAACCGCCTCAGAATTGTTATTCAGCAAAATTTACATATTACTTTTTTATTTTTAGGTTATGTTGAAGAAAAGCGATTGGAAGAAATTAAGAAGAAAATTTGGGAGGTATCTCAAAACGGAAATTCATTTAAATTAAAATTAGAAAAAATTATTTATGCACCACCGAAATCAACTTATAAAATGATCTGGGCATTATTTGAGAAAAATGCTGAATATGCAAAATTAAATCAACTTTTGGCGGAGACTTTAAAAGAATTTAAACCTGATATCTATAAAGACCAACTCATTCATATTACTTTAGCCAGATCTAAAAAACCATTATCAAATAAAGATATAGAAGAAATTAAATTGCCGGTAGTTGAAGCGGAAGAATTGAATATTGAAAAGATAATTTTATACGAATCATTATTAAGAAGCAGCGGCCCGATTTATAAGAAACTTGAAGAATTTCCCTTTAAAAATGAATAACCAGGAAAAAATATTTCAGATAGTCAAAAGAATTCCTAAAGGCAAAGTTGTAACTTATAAACAAATTGCCAGAATTTCCGGAATAAAAAGTCCGCGGGTGATCGGAAATATAATCCACAAGAATAAATATCCCGATTCTATCCCCTGCCATAGGGTGGTGAAATCAGACGGAACACTGGCAACGGGTTATGCATTCGGAGGAATAAAAGCTCAAAAGAAAAAACTGATTGATGAAGGGATAAAATTTGTAAAAAATAAAATTGATCTGAATATTTATCAAATCTGATCAGCTGAAGCGAGAAATTTATAGAAAAAAACATGAGTTTTAGGGTTAGGAATAGAAACAGGTATCAGAGGTTTAGCTACCGGAAATTCGGCACCAGGTAGTAAAGTATATGGATAAAATGCCACTTAAGTAATATATCTGGAATAATCACTAGTAGCTGGCATAAGTGTCACTTTATCTTTAAGTCCGAAGATTTTTTTAGTGATGTCTTTAAAAGTTTCAGCGTGGGCAACAACTTTATTCTTGTTATTAATTGCTACCCAGCCTTTCTTATAATTTATTAATGATTTGGAAAGATTAATTGCTTTCATAAGACTGTTAGTCATTATTATACAATATTTTAAAACCAGCTTTTTTTGCGGTTGCCTTCATCTTCGAATTCTTTTAATAATTCCTTCTGATGGTTGGTTAATTTTTCCGGAATTTTAACTCTGATGCGGAGGTAATGATCTCCGCGGCCGGAATCTCTTAAATGAGGAACGCCTTTGCCTCTTAAACGGATAAGCGTTCCCGGCTGGGTTCCCGGCTGAATTTTGACATCCAGCGGACCGTCGATAGTAATAACGGATATGACGTCACCTATTGCTGCCTGAGTAATCGATAAATCTACGGTGGTGACAATATCATAACCTTCACGGTGAAACCGGGAGTCCGGCTGAACTCTGATAACTACGTCATAATCTTTGAATCTGATCCGGGAAGAATCATCTATTCCTTTGGGAATTTTGATTGTTTGGGATTGGTTATCAATTTCCACTTTCTTTTCCGTACCTTTAACTGCCTCCATAAATTCGATGGTCAACTGATAAACCTGCCTGCGGCGGGCTCTTCCGAACGGAGAGGCACCGAAAAACTGTTCGAAGATTTCGAAAGGGTCGGAAAATCCGCCGAAATCAAAACCTTCAAAGGGAGAACTGCCGCCAGTTGTGTAGGTGTAAGTAAAAGGCCCGTACTGACCGGTTGCAGTTTGGCCGCCAAAAGGACCTTCTGGTCCGAAACCGGCTGAACCCTTGAAAGCGGCTTCGCCATATTGGTCATAAACTTCCCTTTTTTTCGAATCGGCCAGCACTTCGTAAGCTTTATTTATTTCCTTGAATTTTTCGGTGGCTTTAGGATTTTTATTCCTGTCAGGATGCCATTCCAAAGCCAGCTTACGATAGGCTTTTTTTATTTCGCTATCCGTGGCATTTTTGGAAACACCCAATATTTCATAATAATCTTTGGCCATAGATGGGGGTGATTTGGAGTTTAACTAACGACTTCACCTTCCTGGACTTCTTCGTCCTTACCCTTCTTTTTATCTTTGGACTCTTTGTCTTCTTTTGTTTGGCTGTCTCCGGTCGGGGAAGCAGGCTTGGATTGCTGTTCTTGGTACATGGCCTGGCCGATCTTGGAAAGTGTGTCGGACAGATCTTTGGTTTTTGCCTCCAGATCCTCCTTGGTGCCGGTCTCAAGAATGGATTTTAAGGCAGCAATTTTATCCTCGACTTCTTTTTTAACATCGGCGGCCACTTTATCTCCGGCATCTTTTAAGGACTTTTCGGCGACATAAATCAGATTATCGGCCTTGTTGCGGACTTCAATCTGATCCTTTTTCTTAGTGTCTTCCTCCTGATTTTTTTCAGCTTCTTTAGTCATGCGGTCAATTTCGTCTTTGGACAAGCCGGTAGTGGCTGTAATTTTTATGGATTGTGATTTACCGGTGGCTTTGTCTTTAGCCGAAACATTCAAAATGCCGTTGGCATCGATGTCAAACATGACTTCAATCTGGGGAACTCCACGGGGAGCCGGCGGAATACCGTCAAGAATAAAGCGACCTAAAGATTTATTATCGGCAGCCATGGGACGCTCACCCTGTAAAACATTTATTTCCACAGATGTCTGATTGTCAGCGGCTGTAGAAAAAATTTCCGATTTGCTGGTCGGGATAGTGGTGTTTCTGGTTATAAGGGGTGTTGAGACACCACCCAAAGTTTCCACTCCCAGAGTAAGTGGCGTTACATCCAAAAGAACCACATCCCTGACTTCTCCCGTCAAGACTCCGGCCTGAACAGCAGCACCAACTGCCACTACCTCATCGGGATTGACACTTTTATTAGGTTCTTTGCCGAAGAATTTTTCAACAGTTTCAATAACTTTGGGCATTCTGGTCATTCCTCCTACCAGAACAATTTCATCTATTTTATCTTTGCCGATTTTGGCATCTTTAAGACAAGCCTCAATAGGCGTAATAGTTTTTTCAATCAGGTGACCGATGACTGCTTCTAATTTTGCCCTAGTTAATTTATGAACAAAATGAAGGGGTCCTTCTTTACCCTGGGTGATAAAAGGAAGATTAATCTCTGCTTCCATAGAAGAAGACAATTCAATTTTGGCTTTTTCTGCTGCATCTCTCAACCTTTGCAGGGCCTGAGGATCACGTCTCAAATCGATATTGTTTTCTTTTTTAAATTCGGAAGCTAGATAATCAATAATTTCCTTATCAAAATCATCTCCGCCGAGATGGGTATCGCCGTTAGTGGCTTTAACCTCGTAGACTCCCTCGCCTAATTCCAGGATGGAAATATCGAAAGTTCCACCACCCAAATCATAGACAGCCACAGTGTGGGCATGTTTTTTGTCCAAACCATAAGCCAGGGCAGCGGCGGTAGGCTCATTGATAATTCTTTTGACAGTCAAGCCGGCAATCTCACCTGCCTGTTTGGTGGCTTGCCTCTGGGAATCATCAAAATAAGCAGGAACAGTTATGACAGCCTCTGTTACTTTGTCTGACAGGTAACTTTCGGCGTCGGCTTTTATTTTTTGCAAAACCATAGCGGAGATTTCCTGCGGGGTATAGGTCTTGCCGTCAACTTCCACAACTGCCATACCGTCACGACCGGCTTTTATGGTATAAGGCAACCACTTGAGGTCATACTGGACTGATTCGTCTTTAAAACGCCGGCCCATCAATCTTTTAATGGAAAAAATGGTTCCTTTTGGCTTAATGACCATTTGTCTTTTAGCCACATCACCGACTACTCTTTTAACAGGATCAACGACGGAGGGTATAACATTTCTTCCTTCGGCGGAATGGATGACTTTGGGACTGCCGCCCTCCATGACAGCTACACAGCTGTTAGTTGTACCTAAATCAATACCTATTATTTTTGACATAATTTAAAACCTCCTAAGAACTTTTAATTAATAATTTGATCCCGATGTTCATCGGGATGACTGACATCATCTTTTTTTTCTTTACCGACGATGACTTGGGCTGTTTGTATTACTTCGCCGTTCATCAAATAAGCCGGCCTGACTTGTTCTGTTACCATACCTTCAGAAAAACCTTCCTTTAATCCGACACATTCCATCAAGTCAGCACTGAATTTCTTGTTAAGACAATCTATCCTTTCAACATGCTCACTTTTTAATAAGGCATCAATTTTGGCAATTATCAGCTTTAAACCTTCGTTATTAATTTCCATTTGGGCTTTTACCAAATCATCAATAATCGGTAATAATTTAATCATCATATCCCGGAACGCGTAATTTTTACCCTGGACTTTTTCTGCTCTTATTCTTCGTTCCAGATTCTGATAATCAGCTAAAGCCCGAAAATATTTATTTTTCCATTCTTCTGCTTCTTTATTTTTATGATCAGATTTTACCTTCATAATCAATCCTTCGACTACGCTCAGGGAGTCTCACTACCAGGATTTGGCTAAATCATTAATCAGATTACCCATGTATCTGACTAAAGGGATTATTCTCGGATAATTAAGGCGGGTTGGGCCGATAACTCCAATTGCACCTTGATGGGAAGGAGATGAAAACTTAACAAAAACACCGCCGCATTGGTTTAATAATTGGCCGCCCAAATCTTCACCGACCAGAACCCGGAGCGGATCTTCTTGAGGGTCGGCAAAAGCGGAAAATATCTTCCACCAATAATCATACTCATCAAGTGTGTCCAGTAGATGTTTTGTAATATCGATATCATAAAATTCAGGCATATCCAGAATATTGCCCAAGCCTGAAGTATAAAAATCTCCTTCATCAGTAGCAGACAACGACATGGCTTTGGTTTGTTTGGCTAAAGTACGGGTAGCTTCTCTTAACAGATGATCCATTTCATTCCTATAATCCCAAATTTTCTGTTTGACATTAACTTCATCAGTTACTGATAATTCTTTTAATTTCATCAGTTTATCAACATAAAACTTTAAGGCGATTGGTGTAGGAACCCTACCGGCAGAAGTATGAGGTTGTTTGAGAAAACCGGATGAGGTTAACTTCACCATCTCGTTTCTGATGGTGGCAGGAGAAACACCAAGATTATATTTTTTGTCCAGAGTTTCTGAAGCCACCGGTTCGGCAGTCTCAATAAATTCCTCAATGATAGCCTTGAGGATATGGAGCTGACGGTCTGTTAAATCAGTCATATAATTAGCAGTAAGATATCATGACTGCTAAAGTTTGTCAAGGGAAACATTTTTCTGCTAACATTTTTTCAGGGTTTTATTTTCGTTTATAAATTATATGACAAAAAATTACCGGCAAATATTTTTTTTAATATTTTTGATTCTTTTATTACCCCTTTTTATCTGGACGCAAAGTCAGGTGATCACCTATCTATCACGTGCTTCCGTTAAAAAAGCTAATTTGGTAGTTGATACATTGACCATTGACGGAGAATTTAAGGGCAATTGGCTGAATTTTGCCCAGGGAGGAGAAGAACCGCCACCGATGCTGAATAATACCGTAGAAAGAATGAAACTTCTTAAGCCGCAATATATCCGCCTTGATCATATATATGATTTTTACGACGTAGTTAAAGGTAATGGGCAATATGACTTTTCCAAACTCGATCAGAGTGTTTCCGATATTCTGACGATGGGAGCGAAACCGTTTTTTTCACTTTCTTACATGCCCAGACAATTTACGCCTAATCAATCGGTTATAGATATTCCTAGTGATTGGGCAAACTGGCAGAAGTTGGTGAAGGCAACTATCGAACATTACAGTGGTAAAGCAAATATAAATTTAAAAGAGGTTTATTATGAAGTGTGGAATGAACCGGATCTGCCCCAATTCGGCTCATGGAAATTAGGAGGAAACAAAAATTATAACCTTCTATATCAATTTGCCTCGTATGGGGCAAGGGATGCGGAAAATGTTAATAATTTTTTTATAGGCGGGCCGGCGGTTGGCTCATTCTACCCGAAATGGGTCGATGATTTTGTATCTTATATTGATAAAAATAATCTACGGTTGGATTTTTATTCCTGGCACCGTTATCACTCTAATCCCGATAGATTCAGGGAAGATGTCAGGGGAATACGGAAATTATTATCAAAATACCCTAAGTTCTCCGAACTGCCGCTGGTTTTATCAGAATGGGGATTGGATTCGGAAAGAAACCTAAATAATAATTCTGATAAAGCGGCAGCCCATGCCATGGCGACCATCTTTAAGATCGAGAGCGAGATTAATCGGCCGTTTGCATTTGAAATAAAAGACGGACCTCCGTCAGGCGGAGGAAAATGGGGTTTGATGACCCATGAAAAAGATGAAATACCTTTAAAACTGAAACCAAGATTTAAAGCTTTGGCAGCTTCAACGCTACTTTTAGGAACAAAATTAAAAATATCCGGTTGGGGCAGTAATGTAACAGCTTTGGCTTCAAAAACAACCGATGAAACTATTAATATACTGATAGGAAATTATGACTGGCGAGGACAAAATTGGGAAAATGTCCCCGTTACTGTTACCGGTTTAGACTCCGGAATCTATAAAATTAAAAATCAGCAAATATTAACGAATTCAGTTAATGTTTCCGAGATGGTGTCAACTGACGGACAGTTAAAACTTCAGTTTATCATGTTGCCCAATTCAATCAGGCTTTTGGAGATAAAAAAAAGCGGTCATTTGGCTCAATACATCGATGGAGCCGGTAACCAGGCTGGGGATAAAGCATTAGCATTAACAGGAAATGATGATTTTAAGCTCGATCCTTTTGAATTTGAAATAACTCCGAATAGTGAAATCAGTTTTGATATCAAACCGTTATGGACAGGTGAAGAAATTCCGGAAATTAATGTCTTGAAACTTGAACTTGCCCGTGAAGATACGGAAAAAATAGAAGTTATTTTTAAAAAAGTGACTTCCAATGATATTGATTTCTGGCTTTTAACAGCCTCTGATAATAAAAATGCGGACCGTCTGGCAATTCCAGCAGGAAATCTTAATGAAGAAAGATGGCATAAAGTCCAGATCAGATTTAGTTCTGATAAAATATCATTGCGCGCCGATGATATAACTAGTGATAAAAACAGCCCTATCTATAATTCAGTCTCCAAGATCACCGGAATCAGTTTTTATCCTTTTAACGGAGCAATTGATAACCTGGAAATAATAAGAGAAGGGGTGGTTTCCTTTAAACGTGATTTTAATTAAGGTGTGGTATCGGAAACGTTGACGACTTCCTGAGTGGTATCGATGGTCACTTTAGCTTTTTTGCGATTAAGATAGGAAAATAATTTCAGGATAACGGCTACCTGGGATATATCCAAAAACCAGGCAAAAAATAAATAAACAAAAATTCCAAGACTCATGGAGATGCCGGTCAGAAATAATAAATTGATGGTACGGGTAGTATCAAAGACCAATTGATCCAATAATTTAATAGGAATATAAAGGGCTACAGCGGAAACTGAAGCTGCAAGAAAGATTTTTAGCGCAGGCAGAAATACTTCCCGGGCGGTGATAGAGTCAATCCTCCGATAGAGAAAAAAGGTCAACAGCAGCATATTGACGAAACTGCCGATGGTCGCCGACAATCCCAGTGACCAAACCGGCAGATGCCATCCGAGGACAAAAATAATTGATAAGACGGTATTAGTAGCCACAGCCACAGCACCGATAATAACCGGAGTCCGGCTATCATGAAGTGCATAAAAACTTCGGGCTAATAAATGTACCAGACTTTGGGCAAATAGGGAGATAGAAAAATAGGCCAGGGTTTTACCCGTGGCGACAGTTGATTCCCAATCAAATAAAGTGGAGGCTCCAAAGACCAGGCGGACTACCGGAATACGCAAAACAATCAGCATGAAAGACAAAGGGACGACTAAAAATAATATCTGATGGAATGAGGACAGAAATATTTGTTTGAAGGTAACATTATCTTTGCGGGCATAGGAGGATGACAGCGTAGGCAGAGTTGCCTGAGCTATTGAGGCGCCGAACAAACCTATCGGCAGCTGCTGAAGATGTTGAGCGAAATTAAAAACAGTAACCGAGGATGCACCCAATAAAGTCGAGAGGATCAAATCAATAGTGGTGTCAATCTGAGAAACAGCCAAACCCAGAGTTCTGGGGAGCATCAGTTTACCAACCGTTCTGACACCCGGATCAGATAAGGAAAAGGACATAGTATGACGGTAACCAGATGATAGAACAGCCGGAATCTGAATAAGGGAAAATAGGAGAGCGCCTATGACCACGCCGACCACCGGTGCGTACAAGCCTATTAAGGGAGTTAAGAAAATAATACCGAAGATTATCCCCAGATTATAGATGACCGGTGCCAAGGAAGGTACGATAAAGTTATGGTACGACTGTAAAATCCCCGTCAAAAAATTTCCAATAAGCAAAGGAAAAACTTGAGCGATGATCATTATTCTGGTGAAATCAACCATAATACTTATTTGTTGAGGGTTAAAACCGGGAGCTAAAAAAAGCGATACCGGCTTGGTAAAGATTAAAAGAGGAATTGAGGCGATAACTAAAAAAACCATCCCAACATTGATAACTGATGAAGCCAGGGAGAAAGCTTTATCCTTCCCCTTAGTATCAAGATAGGAAGTAAATACCGGTATAAAGGCTGTTGATAAAGCACCCATCACCAAAAGTTCAAAAACCATATTGGGGAGTCTAAAGGCGGCGTAATAAACACCCAAATCTTCCGGTGAGAAGCGGGCAGCCAGCAATCTATCCCGAAGCAGTCCCAATATTCTGGAAAAAGCAACGGCAGTCATGATGACGGAGGCTGCCGATAAAATATTGTCCTGACGCCGGTTTAAAAGACTGATGGTTTTTTTTAATAACTTGACCATCTTCTGTTACACAAGTATACTACTTAAATCATGCCGGTCACTAGGAGTGCCAAAAAGAAATTAAGACAGGATGTTCGGCGCCAAAAATATAACGATATCGTTAAAAGGTCGACCTTCTCGTCGATTAAAAAATTCCGTAAAACTCCTTCTCAGAAGTTATTAAATAAAACTTATTCTCTATTAGATCGGGCAATGAAAAAAAATATCTTTCATAAAAACAAAGTAGCCAGACTTAAATCGGGGTTGGCAAAACTAATTAAACAAAAAACGAAGAATAAATAACATCTTCTTTTCCTTCTACCTGACCCCTTAAAATTATGTATAATAATTTCAGTCCCGACGGATGCGGGATCATTTGACATTGGTAAAAATTATGGCAAAACTCCACAAAAAATCAGGAATTAATCTTTTAATCAAACCAGAAGAAGAATTATCAATATCTTCTCAATTTTTAAATTGGGCATTAACCTATGGCCGTTATATCATCATAATCATCCAAATTGTAGTATTGTCTGTCTTTTTTACAAGATTTAAAATCGATCGTGACCGGACCGATTTGAAGGAAGCAGTGGCACAAAAAAGAGCCTTAATTGAATCGATCGGAGAAATGGAAACGGAGATAAAAAGAGTGCAGAAGAGACTATCTGACATAAAACTTTTGGTAACAAATCAGGATATTTACCTTCGGGTAATTAATTTTTTGGAAAAAAATACTCCGACGGAAACAACTTTTGCCTTGTTATCATTTTCCAAAGATATTGTAAAATTTGTGGCTATATCGGAAAATCTAAAAACTTTTAATCACCTCCTCAAAAGAATACAAGATGAAAAACTGTTAACCGATATTCAACTGGAAGACTTAAAAAGACGGGCAGACGGGAAAGTTGAGTTCCGGTTACAGGCAAAAATTGCAGTCAGTTCGTATGAATAAGATCCCGTCTCATTAAACTTTATGCGTTTTGAACAAATCAGATACAACCTAATCCATAAAACCCGAAAACGCCTTCAACCGGTAGTTAAAAACCATAAGGCAGCTTCATATTTTACTATTACTTTATCGCTATTTTCCCTTTCTTTTTTCGGAATGTTTGCCATCAGACCAACTTTAATTACTGCCGTATCATTAGTGCGAGAGCTAAAAGATCTTAATAATTTAAGCTTGGATTACGAAAATCAGATCAGTAGCATTATTACTGCTCAAAGTGAATATGAAAAAATCAGGAATTCAATTACCCTTCTTGATAAGGCGTTACCGAGAGGTTCAGAATTTACCAAATTTGCCAAAACCATGGAAAGACTGGCGGTAAAAAATGAAATCACTCTTAATCAGCTACAGATTGATGCCGCACCTATTTCCATTTTAAAAAATACCGATTCTTTAAACAATATTAATTTTATTCTTATAGCTATCGGCCACTATGAAAAAATAAATTCTTTTTTAAATGATGTGGTGAATTCCTTACGCATCATAACAATTAATTCTTTAGACTTTTCACCTGAAGGGGGTACAGTATCAGGAACGCTCCGAATGACCATGAAAGGCAGAGCTTATTATGAACCGTAAAGAGGTATATATTTTAGCAATAATAACCTTCCTGACAGTTTTTGCCTGGGTGGTCTTCGGGATAATCCATGCCAAAAACACTTCAGCAATTAACGCTTCCGAAATAAAGAAATTAGCACCTTTGACACCTTACTTTGACAGTGACATAATCAATCAATTAAATACTCGGAGGGATATTTGATGTACCGCAAAGAACGGAGGATCCCCACAATAATTGGTTTATTGATAATTCTGGCAGGAATAGGGGGAGCTCTTACACTTTCCGGAAATTATCAAAACATAACTTCTAAAGCCTCCGACTATCCCAAACCGAGTGAGGTGCACTTTTCCAATATCAGCGATAACTCCATCACCATATCCTATTTAACCGATTCTCCAAAATTAGGTTCAGTTCAAGTAACAGGACAAAATAAAAATACATTCATTCTGGATGATTTGGATTACGGAAAACCGAAAGAAAGAATGACCCATATGTTTACCCTTAAAAATCTGGAGCAGAACAGCAAATATAAAATAAAAATTGCCTCATCCCTACAAGTCTGCAAACGGCAAAAATGTCCGGAATTTATTCAAAAAACCGGTGTCAAACTCATTAAAAGCCTTGATCTGCCTCCTTTATCCGGACAGATAATTGATAAAAACAAACAACCTGTAGAGAGTGCCATAATTTATCTCCTAATTGGTAATGCCGCCCCGGTATCGGGAAGATCCGATCGAAGCGGAATGTTTATCATTCCTTTGAATAATTTAAGAAACCAGGATTTATTGAGCCGACCGGATTTATCCGATGAATCAACTATTCAACTGACAATAAAAAATGCACCTGATCAATATGCTTCGGTATTGACGAATTTAGGACTGGTCAAGGCCAATTCCAAACTGCCGCCAATTGAAATAGGTAAGACATATAATTTTCTAACAACTAAGCTAAGTGGTACGCAATCAAGTCAAGCTAAGGTTCTGGGAAACAGAAGCGTGAACATTGCCAAAAACGGAATTGATATTTTATTTCCGCGGGTAGAAATGGATACAACGATTGATCAGAATCCAAAAATTAGGGGAATTGGCATTATCGGAAATAAAATAAAAATCACGCTTATGTCGGAAACGGAAACGGCTATCGTTACAGTAAAGTCTGATGGAACTTGGGAATACCGGCCAAAAATACCATTATCTCCCGGAAGACATACCATCACCATTACGGGAGTCGATAATACGGGAAAAACGGTTAGTATTTCCCGGGATTTTGTGGTTTTAAAAAGCGGAGAATCGGTTTTAGGTGAAGCAACTCCATCCGGCACACTGACGCCTACGGAAACGCCGGTGACGACACCACCAACAGGAATCACTGTTACACCCGAGGTCACTTCTACACCAACGCCATCTCCAACACCTACTTTAACTCCGACACCGATTGAAACACCAACGCCAACGCCCTCTGAAGTAATTACTCCTATACCGCCCAGACCAGGTAATGCCGGATTAACCAATCTTTTCTTAGGCGGAGGTGTGATGTTAGTTATAGTGGGAATCAAACTGCTTCTCTGACCTAAACTTGAGGTTTAATTTGACAGTTGGCTTTTTTCAGTTGACAGGATATATAGTCATGGATTTCCTTGTAATCGCCGGTTCTGGGGACGAGTACCCAGATTCCGTCATATTGCCAAAGGGGGGGATTAATTAAAAGTCCGGGAATTTTATTAACCTCGTTTCCGGTATCCAGAACCACCTGACGAATAGTTGGATTTCGGTGGAAATAGAAATATTTTGCTGCCGACATCATTTCAGCAAGATTCATGTCAGTTTCCAGATATTTATAAGTTTCATCAAACATTCTTTTTAAGAGAGGAAGGTTTTTTATGGTGAGCATACTTTTAACTTTATTAGCTATAGCATTAATAACCTGCTGTTGCCTACGGGACCTGGAAAAATCAGTACCTTCCTTATCTTCTGAATAACGGCTGCGGACAAATTTTAAACTTCTTTCACCTTCCATATGCAGACGGCCTTTGGGAAAACTGATTGTTTCATAACGGCATAAATACTGGGGATCGCCGGAACAGAAATCATTTTCTTTTCCGGGAATAGGATAAAACTTATCCTCGAAACCTTCTTCCACTTCAATATCAATTCCGCCGATCATATCAATGATATTTTTAAAGGCGGTAAAATCAATTTTGAAAGCATAACTTACCGGTTGACCCAAAACCTCGGATATTGCAGATTTAGCTAAAATCAAACCGCCCCCTGCCTTTTTTTGATTACCGTAATAATAGACGGAGTTGATTTTGGTCTTTAGTGACGGTAGATAGATGTCCCTAGGAACGGACACCATAACAATATCTCCTTTTTTAAAATCAATAGATAGAAAAATATTAGAATCGGTTAAATTAGCACCTTCATGATTGGTTCCGGAGACCCCAAGAATTATGATATTAGTCCTGTTGTCAGTTAATTTTAAACGAGGCTGACGTTCTAATAGGAGTGAAATAAAAGAAAACGGAGACAGCTTATTTTTCGAGGCAAAGTCATAAAGAGGTTTGACAGTTTTTATTAAAACTAAAATAACCACTATAACAAAAATAGCCAAGAGGCTTAACAGAAGCGGTTTTATAAATTTAAGGAATTTCCGTTTAAGCGGACGCATTTATCATCATCCTAAAATAATGGTCAGGATCAAGACTGGCTCCACCCACCAAAACACCGTTTATCTCCTCTTGAGTTAAATATTGACTGATATTATCTGCAGTAATACTGCCTCCGTATAGTACATATGGAATGTTATGTTTCATCTTGATTTCTTTAATTACTTTTAGGGCATTTTCAGGTGTATCCGGCTTGCCTGTTCCGATGGCAAAAACGGGTTCATAAGCTACGATTTTAACCTGGGAAGGAATGGGAGTTAAACTGTCCGGAACGCAAAAAATAACCTCCATCCCCCATTTGACAGCTAATTCAACCTTATTTTTTAACAAATCATCTGATTCTTGAAAATATTTTCTTCTTTCCGAGTGACCGATTATACAAAAGGAGATATACTCCTTCAACTGGGAGGAGCTAACCTCACCGGTATAGGCACCCAAGCCAAAAGGGGAAGTATCCTGAGCGCCAAGAAAAATAGGCAATTTTAATTGATTAATCAGTAGCTTGGCGAGATGTAAATGAACAAAAACAGGACAAATAACGGGTATAACGGCTTTTGTCAATTGACGAGAAGCGAATTTTTTTTGAAGTTGTCTAAAAAATGATTCGACTTCGAAAGTGGTTTTATTTGATTTCCAGTTAGCAATAAGATATTTCTGTTTCATGTTATGATAATGCAATTGTATCATGGGGAAAAACATACTAAATAATCTCAACTCTGATCAGATAAAGGCGGTTAAGGCAACGGAGGGGCCTAACCTTATTTTGGCCGGGGCAGGATCAGGCAAAACCAGGGTTTTGACCTACAAAGCAGCATACCTTGTCGATATTAATCAAATACTTCCGGAAAATATTCTCATGGTTACTTTTACCAACAAGGCAGCCGGTGAGATGCTGGAAAGATTAAAATCTTTTTTTCAAAATTCAAATATATCAACCCTACCATTAGCAGCAACTTTTCATTCTTTCTGCGCCAGAATTTTAAGACGGGAAGGAAAATATATCGGACTATCGCCAAACTTCATAATTTATGATGACCTGGATACCAAAGAGGCTGTCAGGCAAGCAATGGACAAATTGGGAATTAACAGGAAAAATTTCAGTCCCGGGGCGATTGCTTCCACAATTGCCCAAGCCAAAAACGAGTTAATCCCGCATCTCGAATATGCACAAATAGCCCGCGGTTATTTCCAGGAGACGGCGGCTTATATATATCCTGTTTATCAAAATATATTACTGGAAAACAAGGCAGTTGATTTTGAGGATTTGATTTATTTAACGGTTAAACTTTTTTCTGATTTCCACGAGGTTCTTAATAAGTACCAGAATATTTTCCGCTACATTCTAATTGATGAATATCAGGATACAAATTACGCCCAGTATATGTTGAGCAAACTTCTAGCCAAGAGAGACAGAAATATAACGGTAGTAGGAGATGCTTCACAAAGCATATATAATTTCCGAGGTGCAGATTATAGAAATATTCTTAAATTTAAGGAAGATTACAGTGACGTTAAAATTTTCCATTTGGAAAAAAATTACCGCAGTACCCAGATTATTCTTGATGCGGCTCATACCATTATTGCCAAAAACCAGAGTCATCCCATTTTAAAACTTTGGACCGAGAAAAAGGGAGGGGAGAAAATAACGGTGTACGAAGCAGCCAATGAACATGATGAAGCCAATTTCATAATTGAAAATCTGGTGAATTACAATATTGCCGAGGTGGCCATACTTTACAGAACCAATGCCCAAAGCCGGATTATTGAAGAAGCACTGCTTCATGCCGGGATACCTTATATATTGGTTGGCGGGATCAGATTTTACGAGAGAAAAGAAATCAAAGATGTTATCTGCTACCTGCGACTGATAGTTAATCCCAAAGACTCTATTTCCTTAAAAAGGGCTCAAAAAATCGGTAAAAAAAGATTTGAGAAACTGATGGAATTTCGGGATAAAATTATTGTTGGTGACACGCAATTATCTACATTACAAATCATGGACGGAATTATTGAAACGACAAAGTATGTCGAACTTTATAATAAGGAAAATCCTGAAGATTTAATGAAGATAGAAAATATTAAGGAGCTGCGGTCGGTAGCTGCAGAATTTTCCGATCTTAACCAGTTTTTGGAAAATGTTTCTTTAATCGAACGGGAATATACGCCTGACCATCCGGCGGAGTACATAGATGACGGAAAAGTGACTCTAATGACGATGCATGCCGCCAAAGGACTGGAATTTAAGGTGGTATTCATGGTGGGTATAGAAGAGGGTCTTTTTCCCCATTCGATGTCATTGGTCGACCCATTGGAATTGGAGGAGGAAAGGCGACTTTGCTATGTAGGGTACACCCGCGCTCGTGAAAAACTGATATTGAGCTATGCCAGAAGAAGACTTTATTTCGGACAAAGAACTGCCAATACAGTTTCCAGATTCATAAGCGAATTACCCGAGGAATTAGTTGATTCAAATTATTTATGATCAGAATCGTAAAAAAGGACGATAAAGAAATATTCAACCGGCTGGCTACTCATCCCCTGCAGTCATGGGAATGGGGAGAATTTAGGTTAAAAACCGGGATTGAAGTTATCCGGTTAGGCAGGATCGTCGGGAGGAAAATGATTGAAACAGCTCAACTTACACTGCATCAGATTCCTTTTACCTCTTATCAAATAGGCTATCTACCTAAAAATAATATTCCTTCAGAAGAAATGATCAATAAACTCAAGGAATTAGGAGAGGCAAATAATTTGATTTTTATTAAAATTGAACCCAAAATCCAAAAGGGTCATGAAACTGAATCTTTAAAAAATTTAGTCAGGTCTCCCCACCCCCTGTTTACCAAATATACTTTTCAACTGGACATTACACCAAATGAGGAACAACTTCTTGGAAAAATGCATTCCAAAACCCGTTACAATATCCATCTGGCACAAAAAAAAGGGGTCAAAGTTTATGAGGATAATACCCAAGAGTCGTTTGAGGAATATCTCAGATTATTAGAAGAAACCGTGACTAGGCAAAAATTTTATGCCCATGATAAAAATTATCACCGCTTAATGTGGGAAACTCTAAAACCTGCCAAAATCGCCCATCTTTTGACGGCAAAATACAAACCTGAAAACGGAGACGAAGTTACCCTGGTTTCCTGGATTGTTTTTCTTTTCAATGGAATCATTTACTACCCTTACGGGGCATCAGCAAATTCATTCAGGCAATTAATGCCTTCTAACTTAATGATGTGGGAGGCAATCCGGTTCGGCCAAAGACATGGAGCAAAATTATTTGACATGTGGGGAGCTTTGGGACCAGATCCAAAACCTTCCGATCCCTGGTACGGATTCCATAAGTTCAAAGAAGGTTATGGACCGGAATTGGTAGAATTTATTGGCAGTTTCGATCTGGTTATAAATCCAGCAGTTTACCGTCTGTATAATCTGGTTCACGGAATAAGAGAATTATATTTAAAATTAACCCGATGACTTCCCCCGATATCAGACAGTCTGAGGAATTTGCCTTATTCATGAAAGATTTAGGCTGGGATGCGGAAAAATTTTCAGGTCAATATGTTTATCTGAAAAAATTTCCCCTAATCGGCAGGTTTGCCAAATGTCCGCGCCCCGATTATCCCCTGAAACTTTCAGGAATCTCAGATTTCTTGCGCAAAAAAAAAGTATTTCATTTTAAGATTGCACCGAATATAACCGGGGATTTACCGCAATTTAAAAAAGAGAAAGACAAATTAGTGCAGTTAAATTTCCGGATTGATAAGGACCCTTTCAATCCGACGACTACTTTAAGAATTAATCTTCAAAAAAAAGAAGAAGAAATATTCAAATCTTTTTCGGAGGCTAAAAGACGCGGAGTCAGAAGAGCAATCAAGCACGGAGTAATAATTGAACCTTCTTACGATATAGATATTTTTATAAAAATCAGACAAGAACATTTTTTTCCGATGGGATGTCTGATAAATAAAGAAATGTTAATGCTTTGGAAAAATTTTTATCCACAGTCCTGCGATCTACTGTTAGCTAAAACCGCCAGAGGGAAATTTGTAGCCGGTATATTACTGCTCTATTGCGGAAAGATTGCCTACTACTGGTTTGCTGCTGCAATTCCTGAGGGAAAAAGACTGTTTGCACCCACTCTGCTTGTTTGGGAAGCAGTTAAAACCGCCAAAAAACACGGCTGCCATTTCCTGGATTTTGAAGGGATTTATGATGAGCGTTTTCCCAAAGCCAGTGAGTCCTGGCGCGGCTTTACCAAATTCAAAGAAGGCTTTTCGGATAATAAAATCGTCTTTATGGAAAATTTTTATCTTAGGAAAAGTATATTCGGCAATATCTGGTAATATTCGGCAATATCTGGTAAGATTTGGCTATGAATATCCCGCCGGAATATGAAATTACTCCTGAAATTAAAAAACTAAACTCACTTATTGAAGAATTACGGGCTTTTTTGAATTCCGTTAACGCAAAACCGGAAATTATAAATAAATTAAATCAACTGAATAAATTAAAAAGTGCATTTTATTCTGCAAAAATCGACGGAAATACTCTAACTTGGGAGCAAATAAAAGAGGAATTTATAAAACGATCACAAAATGAGCATATTATTCTGCCGCCAAGGCAGGAGGAAATTCTGGCGATTATTAAGGATCATATGAATGTTTCTTTTGATTTTATACAGAGAAGATTTTACAAAGTGCCCGCTAGAACTTTAAGATATGATCTGAAAAAACTAGCGGAAAAAGGACTAGTCATCAAAGTCGGCATTACCCGCGGCAGTTTTTACCGGGCGAAGTAAATTATTGTTATATGTTAGAATAATTCCGGTCATTTATGCTGAAGGATTATCATCATTTTAAAGGCAATAAATTATCCAGATCTGAAAAAATACAGCGTCTGGTTACTCAATTGATTTTGAAAAGCAAAATTCCCGACCATAAGAGAGAAGATTCAATCGTTTGGGAGTTAAAACACCACGCTGGTTGTGTAGAGGTAGGTAGAATATTGGCAATTAAAAGAAATCTCGATATTGAAATTGCAGAGATCGTTTGCGTCCTTCATGATATTTACACTATTAAAACAGGCAAATACGCCAATCATGCAAAAAAGGGTGCAATAATAGCAAAAACAATATTAATGGAAACTAAAGAGTTTAAAAATAAAGAAATAAGTATCATCTGTGAAGCTATCGCAGAACACAGTAATAAACAAATTTATTCTGATAAACCTTATGTTGAATTAGTTAAAGATGCTGATGTTTTCGAATGTTCACTTTATCAGGAAGCGAAAGGATTTTACAAGTTACATAAATCAGGAAAAGTATATAGAGAGTATGTAAATCGAATTAGGAATGTACGTCGGGAATTAGGTTTATCAACAAACTTCATATTCAGAAAATAAAATGTTGAATCCTCAACATAAACTTTACAGATGGGGCCCAATCAGCGCCTGTCCCTTATTTATGTATTATGCTATTGAAACAGCATTTGATCCTTTAAAAAAATTATTCGGAATTACATACACTGAATCTTTAATCATCTTTAAAGATAACAAAGTAACTTGGTTATTAGATGATAAAGAATTAGGAAAACAAAGTCAGAAATTTGTTGAAGAAGTAATCCTTAATAAAATTAAAAGCAAAAAATATTTTAGTTTATGGAATAACAGAACAAAAAAATTGGAAGGTATTTTTAATCATCTGGACAAAATAATAATAAAATCTCTGAAAAATAAAACTCTTATAGATGAATATAAAAAGTTTTCCGGATTCTATAATGATTGGTTTATTATAACCATTTCTTTAGAACTAGCGGCCAGTAGCCTGGAACCTATGTTGGGGAACAAATTAAGAAAATATTATAAAGTTACAGAACAAAAAAATTATCAAAAGGCTTTCTCCACTTTGACTGCTCCAAAAACGCTTTCTTTTTACCGCCGTGAACAAAGTGATTTACTAAAAATTCTCGCTCTTCCTAAAAGTAAAAGAAATGAGGCATTAAGTAAACACCAAAAAAAATATTATTGGATCCTAAACAGTTATGCCAGAGGGAAAATTTTAACTAAGAACTATTTTTTGAGTGAAATGAATAGATTTGCTAAAGAAAACTGGCGAAAATTATTATCAGAAATAGGTGATTATCCACGGAATATCAGTTTAGAGAAAGAACGGATTTTCAAAAATATTAACATTACCGATAGCGATAAATTTACTGCCTACATGGTTGAAAAATTCAGCAGATTAATGGATGAACGGAAAATGATCAATTTTCGAAGCGAACACTATTTGGAATTATTCGTTCACGAAATCTCAAATAGAACCGGTTTATCTGTTAACAATATAAAATTTTTATTACCCGTTGAACTGATGCAAATATTTAAAAGATATGATAACAAACTTGTACAATTAAGAAAGAAGTGTTTTGCTTTAAGCTGTACTGATCGCGAAATAAATTATTTTGAAGGAGATAATGCCAATTCCTTGAGTAACCGGTTTTTAAATGTAAGTGATATTAATGAAAATATTATTCACGGCCAAGTGGCATCGATTGGGAAGACATATTACTTTAGGGGTACTGCAAAAATCGTCCCAACAATTAAAGATATCAACAAAATTAATCCCGGAGATATACTGGTGACAACCATGACGAGCCCGGATTTTGTAATAGGAATGAAAAAAGCAGGAGCAATTATTACGGATACCGGAGGCATGCTGTCACATGCAGCAATAGTTTCCAGGGAGCTTAAAATTCCCTGTATAGTCGGAACTGAAATTGCTACAAAAGTAATACATGACGGTGATGTAGTAGAACTTCATTGTGGTCGGGGAATTGTAAAGATAATAAAACATTCTCGCTGAAAACAATGATTGATGAGAGATTCGTAATAATTGGTGCTTTTTTAAGTATGATCGGACAATTAACTTATGCTATCGATACGGTAAAAGGCAAGATAAAACCAAATAGGGTAACCTGGTTTTTATGGGCTCTGATTCCGCTGATTGCCTTTGTTGCTGAAATTAAATAGGGTGTGAGACTGGTGTCTTTACTGACTTTTGTCGTCGGGTTTGGTCCTCTGATAATTTTTATTGCTACTTTTGTAAATAAAAAGGCTTATTGGAAAATAAGGAAATTGGATATTTTCTGTGGAATTTTATCTTTATTCGGCCTGCTATTATGGTCGGTAACAAAAAACGGCAATTTAGCCATAATATTTAGTGTTTTTGCCGATGGGGCTGCAGGAATACCAACCATTATAAAAGCTTATAATATTCCGGAAAGTGAGAGTTACCAAATTTATCAGTTATTGGCAATTAACGCGATAATTACACTTCTGGCAATAAAAACCTGGAATTTTGCCCATTTTGGTTTTCCGTTATACATACTTTTGCTTTGCCTGATAATGATTTCTTTGGTCAAATTCCGACAGGGAAAAATACTTTTCAGGTAAAATTCGGTAATATCTGGCAATATTCTATAATCAGGATTGTAAAATATAATTTTCTTAAGAAATAATTATTTCTTCCAAGTTTATCTTTCTTTTCCGATGTATTCTTCACCTTTGCCATATACACCTTTGGCTATACCTTTGAAGCGATCAATCCTACTGACTTTTAATCTGGAATTTAATTTATTTAGTTTTTTGTCGAAAGAGAATAATTCTCCATTAACTTCTTCACAAAATGAAATAAGAAAAGCATCGGGAAAACTGATATTGTTTGAAAGCCAAAATTCTAATGCTTTTAAAAAAATAGCTCTTTTTTCAATTATAAAGTAATCTGCGGATAATATTGCTTTTATTTTTTCGTTAATATCTTTTTTGTCGAATTGATAATATTTATCTAGTGTAAAATGTATTTCGAATACAACTATCTGAGGAACAATTATTTCTATTTCTTTCTTTTTTGCTTGTTGGAAGATGGTTTCTGCTTTATTTACTTGAGTAGGAATATCATTAAGAAGAAAACGTATAAAGATATTGGCATCCGGAATAATGCTTTTCATTCGGATGAACGGTTTTTACTTGACAGGTAGCGGGAAAATCGATCGTGTATTTGTGTAGACGATAGCGGTTTTTTGGAGCTTTCTAAACTACCCTTTAAACTCATGAAATCCGAAACAGGCTCTATAATTATTTTACTACCTTCTACTTTTAGAGAGGCTTTGCCGTTTTTTTTAAATCCTAGTTTTCTTTGGACATCAATTGGAATACTAACTTGTCCCTGAGAAGTAACTGCAACTGTGTATACCATATATTAATATAATATAATATTAATATTATTAATGTCAAATTATAATATAGATTGCAATTAATAATATAACTATTCTTTTATTAAATAAAAATTTATTTTGTAAAATAGAATTGTTATACTTGATTTTAATATGAAAAAGTATTTGTTTTTCAATGATTATTCGGAAGGGGCGCATCCGGATATTTTAAAAGCCTTAGAAAGAACCAACAAAACACAAGAAATGGGATATGGAGAAGATTTTTATACCATTGAGGCTAAGAAAGTTATTCGAAAAGCGATAAATAAAGATAATGCGGATATTCATTTTGTTTCGGGGGGAACACAGACAAATCTTGTTGTTCTTGAATCCATATTAAGACCGTATGAATCTGTCATTTCTGCAACTTCCGGTCATATTAATATCCATGAAGCGGGAGCTATTGAAGGTGTGGGGCATAAAATTAATACAGTTGAAAGCAATGACGGAAAATTAACGGTTTCTCTAATCAAGAAAATAATTGAAGCTCATAGCGATGAACATATGGTCAAGCCGAAAGTTGTTTTTATTTCCCAGGCAACCGAATTGGGAACGATTTATTCAAAAGCGGAATTAAGAGATATATCAGAATTTTGCAGAAAGAATAACTTATACCTTTATTTAGACGGTGCAAGGCTGGGATCAGCATTAACCTCAATACAATCTGATTTAACATTAGAGGAAGTGGCGAAATTGGTTGATGTTTTTTATATAGGAGGAACTAAAAACGGAGCGCTTTTGGGTGAAACGATTGTTATTTTAAATAAAAATTTAGGACAAGATTTCAGATATTACTTAAAAAGAAGAGGAGCATTACTGGCAAAAGGAAGAAGTATAAGCGTGCAGTTTCTGGAACTTTTTAAAAATAATTTATATTTTGAACTGGCCCGCCATGCCAATCAGATGGCAGAGAGGCTGACGGACGGA
>MFJM01000034.1 GCA_001779205.1 Candidatus Gottesmanbacteria bacterium RIFCSPHIGHO2_02_FULL_39_14 | reverse complement strand
CGGCTCGAAGGCTGCCGCAGCAGCCAAAAGAAAAAGCACGAAAATTTTTAATGAACTTCAATGCCCTCACTGGTTGTGCTCATACTCTTGCGAATATGTCCAATGAGGGCATTAAAAATCGCAAGAGATTTATGAGCACATATTAAATTTATAAAATATATGAACTTATTTCAACAGATCTTAGAGTGTCATATAATATCAACATGCCTGAATTACATGACAGATTACAAACACAGCTAAGATTAAAAGAATGGAGTAATAAAGTAAATTTGCTTTGGCAAACCGACGCCCAACATATAACTAGTTTATTAGACCAAGGTTATGATTGTGTAATTATTAATGGACCATGGGGATCGGGAAAATCAATGAATCTTATTCCACAAATTAATCAGGAAGTTGCTCGCCGAGGATGGTATTATGCAAATTGGGATGCACGTAGACGTGAAACATCACCTGACAAACGACAAGACAATCTTAAAGACATACTTGGACATTTTCCAACATTAAACTCAGATCAAACAGGTGTTTTAATTCTTGATGAAACTGGAGATTTTGAAAATGAAGCAAGTTTTAGAGAATTTTTGGAGGGTTTTGAAAAAAGTGGATACAGAAAGTCTGTTCTGATTCCCGCCGGTGGTGAAGAATTGAGGGGGGATGATGTTATAGACAAAAGATCAGAAATGATAAATTTTATTCAAAAATCGTTTGCTGATCAGGGAAAATCAACTATAACTTATAAATTGGAAAAAAGAACTTTACCTGAAGAGTTGGCGAGGGAGTATTTTAGTATTCTCGAAACGCCTAAAGATGTGATTGATTTTATAATCGTAAATTTTCCTTCTTATCCTTATGTTATAGATATGCTTAAACATTTAAAATCAATAGACCAGGTAAAAGAATGGTGGAATACTAGTCATTCTTATTTTAGGGTGTACCAAAGAGGATTGAGTAAGAATGAGGTTGATGATATAGATCGAAAGATGGGAAAGAAGGATTAATTTGTTCGGCGGATTCTGAGTAATAATCGCCCGCAGGCGATTCAGTTATGCCAATATTAAATACTAAATTACCGCGTTATAATTCCGCTGGTGAAGCTGCAAGACGAGAGCAGATGAGAAATGCTGATTTAGACAGAATCGAGAAAAATAAAAAATTCCCTACATTTTTCGTTAAACAATATGGTTTCAGACCGTATTTTTCAGGGCATGATGTAATAAATATTAAAGGTCCATTATGTCCGCGATACTTAACTAAAGAAAGGCAGTGTTTGGCAGAACTTAGCGGAGAAATTATAAGTACAAAAGCACATTGTGAAGTTTGTGATGGTAATTTTGACATGCCGCATAATTTTGAAGATTTTCGGAGATTAGCACATAAAGCATATCAGGGATATTTAAATTCACAAACTCAATTAATTACTCTGGATATACCATTTGAAGCAATAAAAGCTGAATCAGAGGATGAAACACGTAAAATTAAGATAGTCTGGTCTCAAAAAGACGGAAGAAATCAAGCAATAATATATTTAATACGAAAAGATAAAACCGGGGCAAAATCACATATTTTTGCTGATTTAGATCGTGAAGAAATAAGATATGATTCTAGTGATATTCCACCAGGAGAAATATTAGCAAAAATTAAAACTGAATTTAAAACAAAAAATATTAATATAGAATTTAAGTAAATACCAAAACTCGCCCTGAAAGGGCGAGCTATAATCGCCCGCAGGCGATTACGCGCGCGCAAAAAATAAGCGGAGGCGCGGTCGATCCGCGCCGGAGATAGCGAGCCCCGCAGCGGCGGGGCCTCGCTTTTTTATGGTTTGCGCGCGCGAACTACTCGTATTTCAGGCAAGAAAAGCTATTATTTATGATTTTCCTAATCCCGATAACCCTGTCAAAACGATTTTATCTTAATCTATATTACAAAAAATCTTGGCTAAATTCCACCATTTTGACCATAATAGATGGACAGCAGTTTTGATATACTGTAATCAAAGGAATAATATGCCACAAGGACCTCAAAGGGGCGAATTGCTACCAATAAAAAAACCAGAAAAGTCTGTTATTCCAACATATCAAAGCGAAACAAAGCCTGCTACTTCAGGAGTTGTCTCAGGTTTAAAAACGCCTACTCAACTAAGTCCCGAAATAAAAAGGGCTTATCTGACTGAAATCACTCTCCAAGCAAGACTAGCATTAAATGGGTCACTGGAGCCAGAAAAATTACAGCGTATGGTCTACGAAACAATCGCAGCTGGTATTCCCAGAGAGTCGGTAATGTCAGTTCTTAAAAGTGTTGGGGTCCCGATTACAGAAAAATCAGCAACACCCGCTGAAACAAAACCTCAATTTGACTCACAAAAACCAATTGATGGCAAAACCTACAACGCTCTCTCTAAAAGATTTAATGATATTACGAGGAAACTCCTGCGTGAGCGTAATAGAGAAAAGTTAGATAGGTTAAATGGAGTTCCGATTGGAAAAATCCTAAATGGTCCATTTCAAGGTGGAGATACTGTAGAAGCAAGATTAGCATATAACCAAATTAGTAATTTACTTGATGAAATAGAAGGAAGTGAACAACCACAACTCAAGCAGATTAAAATTGCACAACCTGCTGCGGCAACAAGAACTAATAAGACTCCTGTAACTAATTCACTGAAAGTAGATACTTCAAAAAGTCCAACAGGTGAAACAGAAGTTACAAGAGAACAGTTGCAACAAGAAACATACGGTAGGTTATATGGTGACTTATTAACTGCGTTTGCAAAGAGTCCTGATATTACAAAGGAAGAATTTATGAAAAGAATTAGTGAATATACGAAAGAGCTTAGGTTGGCAGGGCCAAACTTAGGCAGAGCTGTCGGGATGGTTAATAGATTTTGTCAAACTCGTGATTTAGTAAGAAGCGTGCGAGAACAATACCCCGATGACCGTGCATTGTTTGAACATACTTTTGGTTTTTCACCACAAGGAGAAGTGCAGGTTATTATGGGGACAATAGATATTGCTTTCCATATACCGAACATAGAAGATAGAGCAAGAGCGAATACAGGTAGTGCTCAGCGTGAAGATAGAACTGCAAGAACGGCAGCAGAGGTAGTAATAAGTAGAGTTCATGATCCTCTGTTAAATGGATTAGTAATTACACTAGAGTACAATGATACCCCAGATGTACTTAACCATGCACGGCAACATGTCGTAAACGACCATATAATGAGAATGAGAGAGCTAAGAGATTCTAATAATGAAACGCTTGATACAATGTCCGCAAGAATAAGATCTGGGGATAATCCAGAAACAGCAATTTTTACCTATCTCGATTCTCTCAGAGGAACTCGATTACGTCAGGCATCAGATGAGATTGTCGCTTTTTTTGCAGGAGGAACACGCCCTGAACAAATAATACAAGCACTGACAAACCAACGAACCTCTTATGGAGAAAGATTTCGAGGTTTAACTCCTAGTCTTGAAAATTTAATAGTAGAAGGAACAGGAGAAGTATATCGTCCCTATATTATTGCACAGGGAATTATAATGTTAGGCGAAGGATACGATCAGTCTATTAGGGATTGCGTGGATGCATTTCATATATTACAGTCAAACGGATATTCTCAAGAACAAGTCGTAGGATTTTTAGCTACACGACCTCCTCAAGATTGGAAAAGCTTCGTAACAAATAAAACAATTACGAAATAGTGAGAAAGTATAAATAAAGTATAAGTTAAAATTTTTGCGTTTTCTTTTTTATCCCGCCTTTGGCGGGATTTCGAACCGAAAGTTTAATAGCGAGGCCGCCCGCTCAGCGGGGGGCCGAGCAACGTAATGATTTTGAGGCTATTTTCCGTATATATTTTTGAAATACGTTCGAATTTGTTTATAACACAGCACATTGCGAGAGTAGCAGGGGTGACGCTGGAAACTACAACTCATATCTGATAATATAAAAGTATGAATAAGTTTAATCCTAAAGATGATCAACTGATCAGAAAAAATTTTGAAAAATTTGTCAAAAAACATCCTGGTGAATATGTGGCTGTAGCTGATGGAAAAATAGTTTTTGCCAGGACACGACCTGATGCTGAAAAAAAATAGCCAAAAAATCCAAAACATTACCTTCAGTAATGCAAATTCCCCGCGAAGAATCGCTTACATGCGCATTATAAAATTTCCCTATACACTTCATCGGGGAATTACACTTCCATACATACCAATCTCATTAAGAATTTGATGTGACATTTAGTGATTCGAAAAGAGAAATTACTTTTTCAAAAGTAAAAAACTGAAAAGAAAAAGCGCGAAAATTTTTAATGAACTTTTTTATTTATTTTTATACAGCAGTCGAAATTAAAAATGCTCCTAAGAATATTATAGATGCGGCAATCAATCTAATACTCTTATGCTTCTCTTTTAAAATATGTCCACCCAGAAGAACAGCAAAAACAATACTTATTTGCCGAAGCCCTGTAATATAGCTGACTTTCCCCATAGTAAAGGCCATTAAGATAAGAAGATATCCACCTAAGACGAGGACACCGTTTAGAATCGCTTTGGACTTGTAGTTTCTCCACTCAATTGAGATTGTTTCTTTCGATTTTGTCATTAAAACATAAGGTATAAACAGAATGATAGCGCTGAGATTAATCAGGTAAAGATAAAGAATCGGATGAATATAATAGCTGAAAGTTCGTAAAGAAGGACAAAGGCCTGTTTATCCCCGCTTTTTTTGGTTATAAAATCGCGTATTGCATGAATGAAAGATGAAACCAATACAAGACCGATTATAATTGGGGACATATGTCACAAGTACTATACTAAAATCAGTATATCACTTAATATTTACTTTATTTATGGTAACTGAATGGTCTATAGAAACATATGAAACATCAGGAGGCTCAAAACCGGTAGATGAGTTCATCCAGAAACAGCAACCTAAGACAATTGCAAAAATTATCCATCACAATATACTTCTTCGACAATATGGAAACAGATTAGGTATGCCGCATGCAAAAAATCTCGGTTCAGGATTATTTGAACTTAGAATCCGCGGTAAAGAAGAAATACGCATTTTCTACTGTTTTAAACAAAAAACAGTTTTTTTGCTTCACGCTTTTAAAAAACAAACGCGAAAGACACCGCAAAGAGAACTTGAAGTTGCTCTTAAACGCATAGAGGAATTATTGACTTAATATAACGTTTATGTTATAAGTTATAAACTATGAGCAAATGGAGTCAACTTGAAAAAAAACTGTTAGCTAATCCTGAAGTAAAAAAAGAGTTTGACCGTCTTGCTCCCCGTTATGCTGTCATTTCCAAATTAATAGACATCCGTCTTAAAAAAGGTATGACGCAAAAAGACGTTGCTGAAAAAATGGGGACCAAACAATCGGCAATTGCACGGCTTGAGTCGGGCAATGTCAATCCTTCTCTTGATTTTATACACAAACTTGCTGAAATAATGGGTTACCGTATGTCAATAACCCTGTCGAAGTAAAAATGATTTTGAGGCTATTTTCTGAATTTATTTTTGAAATACGTTCGGATTTTCGTATAAACAGAGCACATTGAAGGACTGGCACAGTCGGCGCTGGCTGTGCCGCCGCATACAACCAGCACTATACACCCCGATCTTTTTTCCACAAATTTAAGTTGAATAAGTCTGCTATAATTGACTTAAATGAGCGTTCGGGACATAACAACTCTCTTTT
>MFJM01000033.1 GCA_001779205.1 Candidatus Gottesmanbacteria bacterium RIFCSPHIGHO2_02_FULL_39_14 | reverse complement strand
TACTCTGGAAGATGCAGAGAAAAATATTAAGGAAGCTATTAAATTGTGTTTGAAAGTCGCTAAAGAAGATAGGCAATATAGGGATTTAATTGATTTCGGTCAGGATAAATATTCAGATTTTATCAGTCTGACTAATGTGACAGTGCCCCATCAGTGAATCTATGGGACAAATTCCAATACTCAGCCCCCGCAAAGTAATTAGAATACTTAAAAAACTGGGGTTTGAAAAAGGCAGATATGAAAGCAAGCTAAGTCTTGGACTTAAGGATGAATATGACGATTATCGGGATGAATTAATTCCAGCTTTTTGATTCGCTTTTCCAGCGCGCCTCGTTTTTCCTGCCGTCCTTCATCCCTGGAACGTAGTACAACATTTTCTTCTTCGGCAGTTGTTATTTTTTTAAGGATCGGATCGATTCTATCACATACTTCGCTTTTCCATTTCTCGAGATTTTTTTCGAATTTTTCTTCCATGCTATTTAATTTTGTTTCGATACGAGCATTATGTGAATTAACAGCTTTAATCTCGTCAGTGACAGGCTTGATATTAATTGGAAATAGTTTTTGGAAGAGTTTACTGATCTCTTTTAAATCATTTTTTGTCAGCATATTCGAATATTAAAACACTAAAAAAGTTTTGTAAATCAGACAAAATATATCATTTCATAAGTCGGAATTCGGAATTCGGGATTCAGATTACTGAATACCGGTTTCTGAAGGCTGAATACTATAGGATTGACAACTATAGGATAGTTTAGTACAATTACATACCATTAATTCTGCCCTTACTGAAGCTCTGTTTGTGGAGCGGAAGTAGGGGTGTTTTTTGAAAGGCGGTGAAAACCTTATGAGATCAGATGTTAAGGATGTCGGAATGGTTATTTTCGGATTGGTGCTGATCGTGGCTGCTTTCATGGCAGCTCAGCGGGCTGATAAATATATGCAGATTAAAGCCGTAGCTGAATGCGCCCAGGCTGCCAATTTTACTTTCGAGGAAAGAGGCAACGGCGATGAAGGCACCCAGACAATGCAGAGAACTGTCGAACCGAATCACGGATTCTACAAAATATGCATTGAAGACTTGGGTTACAAAACTAAAATTCAGGAGTAATCCGGAAATATATGAAAACAATATCGATTGTCATACCGGTCTATAATGAAGAGGACCGCTTGGAAAAAACCTTTAAAGTTCTTAAGGCTTTTGTCGTGCCCCACGGATTGAAATTGGAAAAGATTATTTTTGTGGATGACGGATCAACGGATGGGACGAAAATCAGAATTGAAAAGTTTATTGAAGAGTCCGTCAAGATACATCTGATCTCTTATAAACAAAATCGGGGGAAAGGGCATGCGATATCAGCCGGAATGAAGATGTCGATATCCGATTATACTTTGTTTCTGGATGCGGATATGTCAACAGATATAGGAGAAGTCAGGAAGTTCCTACCGGCGATGCGTAATAACGTACCCATCATCATCGGTACCCGTAAAAACGGCCATTCGACAGTTGTCCGTCATCAGCCTTTTATCAGGGAATCAATGGGTAAAGTCTTTACTTTTATCTCCAATGTGGTTCTGAATACTTGGGTGACTGATTTTACCTGTGGCTTCAAAGCTTTTTCCCGGGAAACTAAAGATACGCTTTTCCCGAATTTGAAAGTTAAGGATTGGGGCTTTGATGCTGAACTGCTTTTCTTAGGCCGTATCTCAGGTTTTGAATTTAAGGAAGTGCCCGTTATCTGGAGCGATGACAGAAGGAGCAAAGTAAAATTGTGGAAAGATATTCCCAAATCCATGTTGGATCTTTTTTATATCAGGCTCTCCGGCTTTATGGGTTTTTATGCCATAGAGACTCTTAAACCCCATCCGGCTGTGAATTTCCTGAAAGTACTAAAGTCCTATCTCTTTTGATATGCTAAATGAAGATGCCGCAGGATCGACTTTTGGTCATAACCAGCTACCCTGTTAAAGGAAAAATACACGGGGTAGGTACTGTCGGCATCGCCTCATATACTAAAAATACTCTTCTTAATATTTTAAAAGCAGCTAAAACCGCAGGTGTCAGTCTCCAGATTACCGTTCTTGCGGAAAAATTATCTCCAGAACAATCAAGGGAATATACGGAAGACGGAATTAAAGTCAGAAGGATTTGGCAAAGGGGAAGTATCGGATCATTTTTAGAAATTTACAGGGAAGTGCTCAAGGAAGAAGCGGACAGGATATTGTTAGAGTTTGAAGTTTTCATGTTCGGTAACCCCCTTAATCTTTTCTTTTTCCCGATGCTGTTATTATTAATAAAAATAAAAAGCAAAAAGATTTATTTCGTACCCCACCAGATAATTGCTGATATCAACGATCTTTCCGGACATATCAATCTTCAAAAAAACAGCCTCGGGGTTAAGTTTTTGAATGTGCTGATAGACTTATTTTTCCGGATTTCTATTCAGTTGACTTTTCAGACCATAGTCTTTGAGGAATCACTTAAAAAGAAATTCAGGGGAAATCTGTTGAAAAAGATTAAGGTTATTCCACATGGGGTAGAGCGGGTGACTCCTGTCTTGACAGCTGGGGAAGCCAGAAAGCAGTTGGGAATAAAGGATGAGTTTGTTGTCCTTTATTTCGGTTTCCTTGCCTGGTATAAAGGAGCTGACTGGCTGGTGGAAAATATTAAGGATCAAAATATAAAACTGATAATCGCCGGGGGGGCCAACCCCAATCATCTTGATAAACCGTATTATCATAAATATCTCAAAAGTATCGAGGAAGCGGCCGAAGCGTCAAACGGCAAAATCACTGTCACAGGTTTTGTGGAAGAAAAGAATATTGAGCTATATTTCCGGGCAGCAGACCTGGTTATTTTGCCATACCGGACTTTTATGTCTTCATCAGGGCCGATGTCGATAGCATTTTCTTTCGGTAAACCGGTAATCCTATCAGACGCACTTCTTCCTTATAAAGCAACACCTGATTTTGCCATGTGCATGGAAGAGGTAAATTTAAGTGATGAAGAAATTTTCTTCTCCCTATCAGATGATTCCTTAAACAAAATTTTAAGCGGTATTAAAAGCCATGGATTGGGGAAACTGGCAGATTTCAGCTTACTTATGAAGGAAAAGAGAAGCTTTAACAGAATCGGGGAAGATTATTTCCGTTTTATTTTTGATGATGAAAAAACATTTTAAAGCTATTACTGTCGGCCTAATCCTGGTATTTGTTTTTTCGAGGATTTATACCGTTAATCCCCGTACTGAACTTTTAGGTGACTTCGGGGATAAGTACGAGTTTTTTAACTACATGTACTTAGTTGGCGAGAATCTCCGAGAAGGTAAATATGCCCTTACTAGAACAGACAGTTTGCGCTATCCGAACGGATTTGAGTTAGGTCATGGATTTGACGGCGTTCTGTCAACCTTTACAGGAGCTGCCCTCTCTTTTTTTCTGCCGCTTCCTTTAGTTTACAATCTGGTTTTAATGATGATTCTTTTTTTAAATTATTTTTTCTCATATCTGTTTTTTTCAACTCTAACAGGTTCTACTATCTTCGGCATTTTTGGAGGAATCTTTTACGGCTTATCGCCCTACGTACTTGCCCGAATAAACGGTCATTTCAATTTAGCTTTTATCGGCGGTTTCCCTTTTTTGTCTTTGGCTTTATTGAATTTTTTCAGGAAAAAGAAAAGCAGTTTTTTTGCTTTTTTCAGTATCGGTTTGGGAATACTACTTATCGCTGCCGGGTCGCTACAATACTTGATTATTACTTTCTGGTTCCTTCTTTTTTTAGGCACTGTCTATTTGTTTTTATATCCCAATGATTCTATCAATTACTTTTTAAGTTATTTGAATATAATCAGGCAAAAAAGCAGAAGATATGTCCCACTTATCTTTCTGGCTGCAGCTATTTTTTTAGCCTTAGGTTTATATTTTTATTTCGGTTATGCCAAAGGTTTGCTTTCAGGAAGTTTTGTCTATCCGTTCATGTACCATAAATACGTCCAGTGCTGTCTTCCTCAATTATCAGATATTCTGATTCCCAATCAGTATCTTAATAAAATATTTGCCATATGGAATCCCTCTTCTTCTTCAGTAGAAAAAGTTGTCAATCCGGGAATAATCGGCTGGATAATATTCGTCCTCTATTTCCTCAAAGAAAAAGTAAACCGCAGAAAAGTAGTAATACTTTTAGCCTTGGGAATATATCTGATTGCTTCCCTGGGTATCATCCCGCTCCCTTATTGGCCGGAAGGCGGGCGAAGTATCATTCTTTTTTCGTTTTTGCTTCTTATTTTTATGTCGGGAATTCCCATTTTTAGAGAGCGTTGGTTTGTTTATCCTGTTGTTATTTTGCTTATCTTGGAAAGGCTGACTTTTACGATTTACCGGACAGTGCCGTTGCCTTTAATGGAAGGAAAATTAATTTCAACACTTCCGGGAAAAGCCCTTTTGAACATCCCCTTATCGGGAACTGTAGCATATCGCAGCATCGTGCCGTATTTAACAGGTAAAAAAATTGTGGACGGTTATTTTCACGATACCGCGGAAAACAGCAGCACTTTATCATACTTCGGGCAGCCTCTAATTGAACGGTATTTCTGCAACTTTGAAAAAGTTAATACGGATAAACTGGAATATCAGGAAAAAGACAGACAAAATACTCTATCGCTTCTCAGGAATTGGGATATCAGAACAATCGTTATTCATAAGAACCGGCAATACGAAAAATTCTTTTATGATGAGTGCCGAAATGTTAGATACTGGTGGTATAACTTAAATCCCGAAAAACTTATTCTGGGGGAAGATACTTCCGGACCCGTCAGAAATACCATCAGCTTATTCAAGTACCCCTTTTTAAAAACAGGCTTATATTTTAAAAAGCCGGGAGTATTAACGTTGGAAGGTATATTCATATCACCCAAAATTTATTCCAATGCCACTATAAAAGTAGGCGGGATGATTATCAGCCCGTCATGGGAGTCTGTTGATAATGGCATTAAAAGCATCTTTACTCTACCGGTTAAAGTAACAGTCAAAGCCGGAGATGAATTAATTCTCTTTTCAGATAGAGAAGCTGATGAAACAGTCTATATTAATTTTTATTATTCATTCGATGATGAAGAAAATTCTGCAGAGATTTTACCGCCTATAGAAAGAGTTTATTTATCCAGCGATTATGAGATTTTTAAAGTTAATTAAAGCCATCCCGCCGCAACTGATAATTCTATTACTGGTTGCTGTTTTGGCAGCTACAAATTACCGGGTGGGAACCGTTTTGTCCGGATGGGATAACCTTCATCCTGAATTCGGGTTTGGTTTTAATATCAAACGTTCAATTTATGCGGTGTGGCAGGAATACCAGGGAGTAGGGCTGTTAGGCGGCATGGGTCATGCTGCGGATTTGATAAGACAAATTCCTCTTTATCTCATCTCCTTTATATTTCCGACGGAAATTATCCGTTATCTATTCCATTTCCTGATGCTTTTGATAGGCACTCTCGGACTGTATTATTTTCTCTTTTTTCTGATTCCAAAGAATCATGTTATGAGAAAATGGGGAGCTTTATCAGGCAGCCTATTTTATTTATTCAATCTGGTTACGGTTCAAATGTTTAACGTACCGTTTGAGCCATATTCAGTTCACTATGCCTTTTTACCATGGTTATTGTTTTTAACTATCAGGTATTTACGATTGCCGTCATTGAAAAACTATCTGTATCTGGTTTTTATCAATTTTCTAGCTGTGCCTCATAGTTATATCGGTACTTTTTTCCTTGTTTATATTCTGGCTTTATCGATTTTGACAATTCAATTTTTAAAT
>MFJM01000032.1:3418-22638 GCA_001779205.1 Candidatus Gottesmanbacteria bacterium RIFCSPHIGHO2_02_FULL_39_14 | reverse complement strand
TGGAGATGACTAAAAAACCAGAGGTTGATCTGCCGCGCTATTTTTAAACAATACCAACCGTTTTGTGGACGCTTCTTTTTTCAGTCTACTAGTAAGTAGACCGAAACGATGAGCCTACTTACAGGAGAGAAAAATAATTAATAAATTATTTTTTGTGCTCACGATTTAAACTTATCATTTTCTGCTATAATTGTCAATAGGTACAAAATGTATCAAGTATACACTAATTACTTTTTGACATAAATATAATTTCCCTCTAAAATATAAATTGTGAAAACTGTTTCCGCAAAACAGGCGCGTCAAAAGTTCGCTGAAATAATAAGCGAAGTCCATTATACGGGTAAACCCATCCAAATTACCAAATCCGGGAAACCAATGGTTGTTCTTATAAGCACAAAATCGAAGCAGTTAGATAAAAAAGGGGGAAGTCGAATCCGCAACTGAAATTAATAATTCAGGAGTTAATTTGATTGAGGATTATTCCGTGTAAAATCGTATTCGCCGCCAATATACTCTCCGAAAACGCATTCCACTCTCCTCCGTCAATCTCAGTCACCACGGCGCCTGCCTTCTGGGCAATCAATCCCGCTGCTGCCACATCCCAGGGAAATAACCGCACATGATGGTAAATATCGACCCCGCCCCTGGCCAATAAGGTCATGTCTTCAGATTATCATGAAGAAATTTATCAACAGCCATATCAGCCGCTGTCACAAAATCATGAATTCCTTTTTTCTTTCTGGGTAATTCTTCGGCATGAAGATATCGTCTCACAATCTGGCCTGCAGAAGGAAGCAAGTCCAAGAGAAAATTCCGCGCTCTCTTAACTAATTTCTCTTTGTCAATCACAAAGTCATTATACCAAAACAAACTCTCTCAACTTCCCCAATTGCATTTCATATTCTCTTGATGTATCAAACACAAAATCAACTTGAGGATACTCCTCAAAAATCTTTTCTCTAACTTCCACATGGTGTGCATAGCCAACGATTGAATCCGACTGTTTTACTCTCTCCCTTTCATCCATTCTCTCTTTACAGACCGCTTCATCACAGATAACTTTAACTAAAACGAATTGGTGACCCGTTTTTTTGGCAATTTCCTTAGCCATTTCCACATAAACTTTTTTCTGAAACGTCGCATCCATGATAACTGTCCTTCCACACGATAAAACCAATTCCGCACAATATAAAATCGTCCTGTAGGAAAGCATTATCTCCTGATCGGTAAAAGGCATTAATGGCACATTAACGCATGTGTAGGCATCACAGCCGAAAATTTTTCTTCGGATATAATTTGAGCCGAGAATCATCCCTCCTGTCATTTCTTTAATTTTATTGGCTAAAGTCGTCTTCCCTACCCCGGGAAGCCCGTGTAAACAAATCAGCATATTTTAATAAACAATCTTTGGCTCCATTCCCCAATAGGCCACCACTGCCGCTAAAGCCGAATCCGGATATTTTTCCGCATATTCACGAACACCCATTCCTTCAAATACCGCTTTTCTTGCCTCAAGTGCCGCCTCAACTCCGCGTTCTATCCCCTGCGGATGACCCAATACTCCTCCTCCCATCTGGATGTAACAGTCATTTCCCAGTTTGGCAACAACCGTATCCATTACTCCCGGATGCAACCCTCCCGAGGCTGTCGGCCAAACACGCTTCATCCCGAACCATTTCTGTCCTAAGCTGTGGAATTTCCCATTTGGCATCGCCTCATCGCTGGTTAAATTTCTCATAATTTCTTCGCTCTCTCCGTAATCCTCCATTTTAGCCTTCGGTGATCCTGTATGGATAGAATCAACTCCCAATAACCGGTATATTTTAGCCAAAGTTAGCATGGAAACGGAAAATCCCTGCAGGTTTCCTTCCCCGGTTATGCCTTTTCCGCTCTCTCGGGTTATAAATGCATGCATAGCTCGATGGGCATGTATTATCAACTCCGGATTTTTCAATCTCAAAGTGTGTACTGCGGCTATTCCCGTCGTAACCACATCAATCATCATGCATCTCCCGCCGGTTTCTTTGATCAGATTTGCTCTTTCAATCATTGTTTCGATATTCGAATGCGTCAGGTTGCAAAGATATAGTTTTTTCTTGCCTCCTTTTTCCTCAATTTCCCTTTGTACTTGGTGAACTAACCTGGCTCTATCCTCAAACCGGTTGAAAAAAAGGCTGGTTAGATTTTCATCATCTTTGATAAAATCATAGCTGCCGTCTCCGGCCGTCCATAGTCTTCGTGCCAAAACTGCTTGCTCCTCTGCAGTCCGACCTACTTTAGGCTTTGGTACTGTCCCTAAAACTGGCATCTTCCGCTGTTCTTGGTTTTGTTCCAACAAATCCCTCACCCCGGTAATTCCGTATTTGGGCCCGGGAAATGCCTTGACCATTTTTTCCGGAAACCGGACATCAAACATCCGTAAACCCTTTACCATCTTCATTCCGCCGATATTTCCCGCCGGTCCTGCCAAAAATCCGGACATGTTATCAGCTTCAAAAAGATCTGTCTTATACGCCACCTTAAACATGAAATTAACTTCATCAATATCAAAAACAATTGCTTTGAATTCATTCGCTTTGCTTAAGCCTGAATCAGGACCCTCATCAACTTTTGTCCAGGTTCCCGTTGAAGATTCCGCAGCAACTGATGCCGCTGCCTCCCTGAATACCTTTTTGTCTACGAAATCTGCCAGTTCAATCTTATACTGGACAATAACATAGTTTTGGTCCGGATTATCCGGCTGCCAGCCGGGAGATGCAAGATAATTAAGTTGTACCGCCATATAATTGTTTAATTATGTAAGGTAAATTGTGTTTAAACTCATTTTCTTTCATTCTACCCAATACTTTTCTCACTATTTCAACTTTAAATCCTTTCTCTATTATCTCCTTTTCAGGTAGTTTCCTGTCAATATGTAAAAATAAAATTTGGTCTGCCTCTTTGTAGGAAAATCCCAATTCTCCTTCATCCGTCTGTCCGATCCACATGCCCGCGGTAGGTGTTTTTTCAATTATTTTATCGGGCACGCCTAAATTGCCCGCCAACTGCCAAACTTGTGTTTTATAATATTGTCTGATCGGCTCAATATCAGAAGCTTCATCTCCGAATCTGGTATAATACCCCAAAAGAAATTCGCTTTTATTCTCCGTGCCCACTACCAGAGCCCTGTATTTCTTAGCTAAATCATAAAGCACAATCATCCTCATCCTCACCATTACGTTTCCCTTCCTTAAATCATCTCTTTTGTCTATATTTGCTAGCATCGGTTCTATCAATGGCTCAATATCAATAGTATTAATATTCGTCTCAGGTAACCCCAGTTGTCCGCATACTGATCTGGCATCGCCAGTATCCTCCCTGTTCAAATTTCCGTATGGCATTATCACCGGATAAATATTTTCTGCTCCCAGCGCTTTGACTGTTAAAACCAATGTCGTTGCCGAATCAACTCCTCCCGACACACCTACCACCGCCTTCTTAAATCCCGCTTCCTTAAAAGTACTTTTTATAAATGAAATAATTCTTTCCGTTTCTTTAGCTGTATTAATTATTAGATTTAATTTTATAGATTTGGATTTGACATTTGACATTTGAGTTTTGAAATTTATTTATACAAATTCTTTCTTCTGATATATTCCTCCACTTCCGGAAATACCAATCCGGCAATTGTTAATCCTTCCCTCACTCGGTCGCGGACTACAGTTGATGAAACATTGGACAGCATCAGGTTTCCTTCTATTCTGATAAAACCGGCCGGTAGGTGTTTGATGGGAAAATCCTTTCTGGGAAAAACCAGGAAATTGATTAGTCTTGACAGCTTTTGATAATCACGCCACCGGGAGAATTCATTTAATATGTCTGATCCAACAATCCAAAAAAATCGGTCTGCCGTATTTTTAATAAGTTCACTGACGATTGATACCGTATAAGTAATTGTTGGCTGGACAATTCCGATTAACGAAGTCCTTATTCTGCCTGTCTCCATACTTTTTAACATTTCCAACCTGTCGTCCGCTGCTGCTACAATACTTTTAAAGTAATTTTGATAATCCGGCATATACCATACCTGGTCAATTCCCTTTGTATTTTCCAATACCTGTTGGGCCGTCCAATAATGCCAGATGTGTGGCGGGTCAAACCTGCCGCCTAAAATCGCGATATTCATAATTTTAGTTAGACTCCCCGAGCGTAGTCGAGGGGTCAATCTAACTTATCCCGAGTAGAACGAGGGACCTCTTTCCCGGAAATAAGTCTTAATTCTGTCAAAATCTGGGAAATCCAGTCTCCCAAAGCCACAACCAATGGAAATGATAAAGCCGCTTCACTGGCAAGAAAAGCGCTGAAGCTGCCGCACGTCGGACATGACCTGGTCAAAGAAAAAAGTATGAAATCAAGAATTATGGTCACCGGCAATATGAAAATAAAAAGCAGTAATTTTTTAATTTTTTTCATCTCACTATCCCTTCTCTCTATTAAAAACAAGACTGGTGAAAATAATAACCAATAGTTGCCCTTGTTGTAAAGTAACCAGGTAATGATCGAAAAATCCCAACGCTAATAGCATCAGCCATGGTATATAGAGACTTACATTATTCCGGTTTAAGAGTTCGAAACTTCTTTTTAAAAATATCAGCAAAAATAAAAAACCGGTCAGACCCAATTCGGTTAAAATTAATAAATACGCGTTATGTACTGGCTGCAGGATAAACAAACCGTATTTTTTCGGCATCAGCTGGTATTGTTTAATAATAGCATTGTTTAAACCTGTTCCCCAAACCGGATTTTGAGAAATCATCAGCAATGAATACTCAATCAGATTACTCCTCTCAAACAAACTGCCCCGTTTAACTTGTCTTATTTTATCCAGATTAAGCGGCAAAACAACCGAAATGATGAAAAGGAAAATAAAAATGGGAAATAGCCATTTTTTCCGTGCTGTAATAAATTCTCCCGCCTCTGGCACTTTAGTGATAATCACCAATGCCATTCCTGATCCGAAAACTAACCAGCTGGCCCGGCTGAATGTTAAAACCAAAGTTATCGTTCCTAAAATCAAACCGGCTGTTAAAATTATCCGCTTTATTTTGCTTAACGCGAAGTTCCTCCATAAATATAAAAAAACTATCGGCAGTCCTATGCTTAAAAATCCTCCCAATAAATTGGGATGGGCAAAAGTTGCATAGGCACGCAAAAATAACCGTCCGCCCAAAGTCCCTAAGGCAATTCCGGCTGTAGAGGCATGAAAAGATCTTTCGCCTAAATACCACCACGCCCCGCCGATCGACTGCTGTTCTATAAATTGTCTAATAGCCAAAAGACTGGTATAAATAACGCTTAACGAATAAGCTGTTAAAAGTAAGTGGATTTTTGGTTGTCTGTCAATTATTATTTTAAATAACCAGAATAGCTCCCCGATTTTTATGAATTTGTAAATAGCTGCCCATTTATTGCCGGCTATAACTATGGAGGATATTAGAAGATAGGTAAAAAATAAAAAAATTAACCCTCTTCCTTCTTGTTTCTGTCTTTGCCCTCTTTTCTTCTGCCTGCCGAAAATTTCCTTCAAGTCTATAAATATCAAAACCAAAATAATAATGTCTGTTAGATAAATAACGGGAGTCAGATAGTCACTGACAAGTCCTCCTATCCGGCTGAAATTAAAAAAAAAGTGACGGCCTAACTGGACGGGAAGCAAAAACACTAATAGGTAAATGAGGAGTTCTTGAAAAAATACACGTTTTTTTACCCGCATTATTTGGGTTTTATGGTCACTCGCCTGTCCTTGCCTTCTCCCTGCGACTCTGACATAACTCTTTCATTATCTATTAACATCATATGCACCAGTCTTCTTTCCAAAGGTGATAAATAGGGAAGTTCAATGGGTCTTCCCGTCTGTTCCACTTCCGATACAATTCTGTTGACCATTTCCCTAATGGACTCTTCCCTCAATTTTCTGTAATCACCGATATCGATAATCACTCTCACCCATTCATTAAATTTCTTATAAAGAATTACTCCCAACAGTAACTGCAAGCTGTTGATTGTTTCACCGTGATGGCCTATCAAAAGACCGCTCTCAGGTGTACTTATGTTTATTCTGAAATGCTTGGGCTGCTTGTCTCCCTCGTTAATCTCCTCTTCAACTTCTATTTTCGCATCAATTGTCAGCTTCTCCAAAAGTTCTTTGAGGGTTTTTTCAATTTCTTTGATATATTTTTTACCCCGACTCTCGGATGTTCGGGGTTTAGGTTCGTTTATTTTGCTCATTTGCTCCGTCTAATTTAGCAATTCTATACTGTTGGATTATACCAAATATGGTGAACGTGTTCCAATAAAGGGATAACCCTAAGGGAAAGGAATAAGCAAAAAATCCGATCATCAAAGGCATCATTATAGCCATCTGCTTCTGCATTGCTTGTCCCATATCCTCTTTATCCGCCGACTTGTCCACCGCTTTCTTGCCGTTAACAGGCTCTTTTTCTATCTTTTGAATTTTGGATTTTGGATTTTGGATTTTCGTCTGTGGCACCATCATCTTCGTCTGCCAGTATTGTAATCCTGCTGTAATAATCGGTACTAGTAAAAGCCACCAGCCGCCGCTCTTCCAGTCGGAAGGTTTACTCGATAAATTTAAAAAGAAAAAGGACAGATCAAAAGAATGTATCTTTAAAAAAGGAAAATAAACCACTCTATTAACTTCCGCCACTACTTTATTCATATTACCGTTGGTCAGAATCTGGAAAAAAAGATTGTATAAGGCTATCAAAATCGGCATTTGTAAAAGAAGTGGCAAACATCCGGCTGCCGGATTTATTCCTGCTTTTTGATAAAGTTTAAGTTGCTCCTGATGTAGTCTTGTCTTATCATTCTTGTAAATTTCATTCAGTTTATCCAGTTCAGGCTTCAATTTTGTAAGTTTCTGCGAACTTTTAATCTGCGAAACCGTTAAAGGATTTAAAAGTAGTCGGATAGCCACCGTCAGCAAAATCAGGGAAAACCCCATGGGATATGGAATATGAAGATATGAAAGGCTGGTATAAAATCCCATCAGAACATTCAGGATGGGTATTATGAAAAAAGCATGAAACCAGTTGTTCGGATTAAAAATCATTTATTTCAACGGGTCATAACCGCCTTTACTAAACGGATGGCAGCAAACAACCCGCCTTACCCCCAAAATTAATCCTTTGATTGTACCATATCTCTCGACGGCATTGTATGTATAGGTAGAACATGTTGGACTAAACCGGCAGCCTCTTTCCAGTATTCCTCTGGGAATACTCAAATTTACTGTCTGGTATACTTTAATCAATCGGAGTATAACCCTATCAACTAAATTCATTGTTTAAAATTCTCCTTAATTCTGCTTCCATCAGCTCCTTATTTTCTTGGTCAATATTTTTTTTAACCTTAATCAATGCCTCCCCTCCCCCGTTTAAATTGTTATATTCCTCTCTGATCACTTTTTCCGTTATTCTTCTGCTGTAATTTCGCCTGCTGGCGCGCTTATCTGTCTGGAAGGGAATGTTTATTGCGAATTTCCACCCCTTTTTATTCCCGCCTTTTTTAAATAAGGAGAAATTAGTAGAATATTTTTTTATCGGAGATTTTGGATTTTTATTAAAATCGGCAATTTTAACGCGCCGTTTTTTGGGTAACATGAAAAATACTAAAGACTAAAGACTAATTTTCTTTCTTCCCTTAAGCGTTCTTCTTTTTAGAACATTCCTGCCGCTCTTTCTTCTTGTCCTCATCCTGAACCCGTGTTTTCTTGCTCTTTTAATTTTCTTTGGCTGATATGTTCTTTTTGGCATTTTCTTAATATTAACATATTAAATTGACTTACACACTGTCATTCTGAACCCCCGATTTAATCGGGGGTGAAGAATCTCTCGCGAATGCGAGATTCCCTGAAACAAGTTCAGAGATCCTTCACTTCGTTCAGGATGACTGAAAGTTTTGGAAACTCTGGAACGGCTACGATTTTAAACTGCCTGAATTGTTTATAGTTAATATCATATATAGAGCATTGACATATGTGGATATCTTTAATTACTATGTGGAAACTTTATGGACGTCGCAACACTTTGGCAAACTATTTTAGCTGATCTTCAGCTACAGGTCTCAGAAGTTGTTTATCGCACTCTTATTTCCCAAACCAATCTTGAATCATTAAATGAAGGTCAGGCGGTTATCAACTGTAATAATCCGTTGTTAATTAACATGATTGAAAAAAAATACCAGGGGTTGATTAAAAAAACGCTGGAAAACTACACTCATCAGGAGTTTAACCTCGTTTTTCATGCCCAAAAAAACAAACATTCAAATCACATTGACGGCCCCCTGTTTACTCTTAAACTGCCCGACCCGTTGCCGGTAAATCAATTATCCAACAGGATAAATCCCGACTATACTTTTAACAATTTTGCCGTCTCCTCATCCAACCAAATGGCTTATGCTGCCGCCACTCATGTAGCTAAAAATCCGGGTAACTCCTACAACCCTTTATTTCTCTATGGTGGTGTTGGTGTAGGCAAAACCCACCTTACCCAGGCCATCGGCAATTCCGTATTAAACAAAACTCCCCGCCTTAAAATTCTCTATTGTACTGGAGAAGAATTCACTAATGAAATCATTGAAGCCATCTCCACTAAAACTACTACCCCGTTTAAAAAAAAGTATCGCCTTGTTGACCTTCTTTTAATTGACGATATCCAATTTATTGCCGGTAAATATTCCATTCAGGAAGAATTTTTCCACACTTTTAATGCTATTTATCAGGTTAAAAAACAAATCGTCATAACAAGCGATAGGCCTCCCGAAGACATCAATAAACTCGAGGAAAGACTCCGTTCGCGTTTTGAATGCGGTTTGACTATAGATATCGGTGATCCTGATTTTGAATTAAGAACTGCTATCATATTAATAAAAGCCAAGCAAAAAGGTTATTTATTACCGATTGAATCAGCTAAGCTTATATCCGCCAATATTGAAAATACTAGGAAGTTAGAAGGGGTCTTAACTAGGGTTTATAGCGAATCTCAAACCAAAAATCTTCCCCTAGACACCGAACTTATCAAAAATATCCTTGGTAAAACTCTCAAAAAAAATCCGCCTGTTAAAATTGCCTCCCCTGAAGAAATCCTCACTGTAGTTGTCGATTACTTCCATCTCAAAATCAAAGATTTGAAAGGCATTAAAAGGGATAAAATTTTTGTATATCCCCGTCAAATACTCTATTATCTTTTAAGGACCGAGTCCGCTATTAATCTGGTGGATATTGGTGAATATTTGGGTGGTCGTGATCATACCACTGTTTTGCACGGAATTCGCAAAATAACTAACTTATTATCAACAGACGAAAAGGTACGTGAGGATATTTTGGGGATAAAAAACCGGGTTTCTGCATAACTTTTTAATTTATAAACTTATCCACAAATGATCAATTTTTATCAACATTATTATCCACAACACCTCTCCTTTGTTGTTCACATGGATTATTATGTTTTTTACTTTATCTTGACTGTCATAACCAAATTCTATACACTTACCAACACCTCTAATACAACTACTACTATTATATATTAATATATTTAGAAACTAATAATAAAATGAAAGTCTTAATTCTTAAAGAAAATTTAGAAAAAGCTCTATCTATTGTCAGTAAAGGATTATCTTTAAAACCTCAATTACCTATCCTCTCCCATCTTCTTTTAAAAGCCCATCATAATCAATTGGAACTGTTTTCTACCAATCTTGAACTGGGAATAATTTATACTACCCCGGCTAAAGTAGAAAAAGAAGGCGAAGTAGCCGTTCCTGGAAAACTTTTAACTGAATTTGTCAGTTCTTTGTTTACTGATAAAATTGAGTTGGAAGCCACCGAAAAGAACCTGTTAGTTAAAACCAATAAAACCAGGGGCAATCTCTCTGTTGGTAATCCTTCGGACTTTCCGCCCTTTCCTGAACCTAGCCCTGTTAGTAAAAAACTGCCTTTAATAAAAATCAAAGATGCTGTTTTAAGAACTATTTTTGCTGCCTCTACCGATGAAGGACGTCCTATTCTCACAGGGGTGAGAACTGTCATTTCTGATAGTAAATTATTTTTATCCTCAACTGATGGTTATCGTTTATCAAAAGAAGAAGTTGACTTAGGCGCGAAACTCCAACCCCTTGAAGTAATTTTACCAGCCCAGTCTTTATTGGAAATGATTCGCATCGCTGAAATAATTAAAGCCGAGGAAGTGGATTTTTTAATAATCGAAAATAAAAATCAGGTGGTTTTTGGACTTCCCCATACTAAAATTTTTACGAGATTAATAGACGGCGAATTTCCCAATGTCGAAAAAATTATTCCAACCGGTTTTAAAACTAAATTTATGGTCAATAAAGATTCATTCCACCAGGCAGTTAAAACTACCTCCATATTTGCCAGAGGTAGTGCTAATATTATTAAGATAAAAATTGAAAAAGACGGTTTAAAGCTTTTAGCCAACACTCCCCAAGTAGGTAGTGAAGAAGATTTTATTGAAGCCAGAACCGAAGGAGAAGAAATTGAAGTTGCTTTCAACTTCCGCTTTCTTCTTGATCTTCTCAATAATTTTCCTGATAAAGAACTGGTTTTTGAATCGTTAGGCTCATTAAGTCCTGGAGTCTTTAAAGCCAAAAGTGAAAAATATTCCTTTCTCCACATCATCATGCCCGTTCGCGTCCAATCCTAAAACATTAGCGTCATTCTGGCTTGTCCAGAATCCCCTCCAAACTCAACAATTCCCTATTTATATTCAAATACTTCTCCGCAAACTCCTGCCAATTTTCATCTTTCTTAATTTCCATTCCCAACACATTCCTCTCAAAATTTTTCCAGGCATAGCTATTGTTTTCAATTTTTCTGACACTCATTAATTCAGCATTCTTTACCCCAATGGGAAATTTATTAGTCCCTGATGAATCATTTAAAAAAAATAAAAAAAATGCCAAACCAACACCGCCCATTATTAGGTATTTGCCTAATTTAAAGCCTATATCCACTATCAGGCTGGATATGATTGCTCCGGCAATCCCGCCTAGAACAGGAGCCACCGCGTTCAGGGCTTGAGAAACCGTTGTTAAAAGGGCTTTGGCAGCAAATTTAATCGCCTCTTTGGTAATAGTTTTCATTACCCACTTAACCATTCTTCTTACCATCGCCTTAATCGTGTTTTCTATGAATGCTTTAATTGCTTTTCTGATGGTTTCCCTGATCTGTTCCAGTAATAATTTCTGTATATTCAAAAATTTAGTGATTTTAGCTGCTGCTATGGAAAACGGTTTAAAAATGGGTGAAACTGTTTTTTTAAATGATTCTTTAGCCTGATTTATAAAATTCTGTAATTTTCCCGCCCTTTCCGGAGCTTTCTTTGTCTCAAAGCTCCTGACTTGGCCGCTCTGTGTTTGTGTTAAAGAAACAGAGGAAATTCCCTCATCTAGGGTTTTTCGCCTGTGCAAATCTTCTAACGTCCGTACTTGCTGTGTCTCTTCAGTAAAGGTTTTGCCTTTTTCATCCAGGCTTGCCGCTTTAACCCTTTTTTCTATTTCATTTTTCTTTCTGAAAATACCGATTTTTTTATCCGCTTCCACCTCTTCCCGGACTTGTCTCACTGCTTCATTTCTGGCTTCCGTTCTCATGCTTTCCTGGAGTGTTAATTGGGGATTTTCCTTTACTACCGCCAGAGCTCTTTTATATACTTCTTCTACCTGGTTATTATTCAGGTTATAAATCTGTCCGATATTCAACCCGTATATCCTGCTTAAATCCGTCTGGAAAATATGGAGGTTTTGGTAGGTGGTTTTTACCTGGGTTAAGGAGAATCTTGTTCTTTCGATCTCTTCTTTAAGCTTGCACTTTCCCTTTTTCAGGGCTTTTTTTTCGCATTTTTCTACCAATGCTAAGCACCGTTCAACTTCTTGCCGGTAAGCTGGATCTTCAACCAGTTTTTTAGGATCCAGCGGATTTTTCAGGGTTTTGTAAGCATGGAGAACTTCCCGATGATCATGACTGCCTTTTAATGCCAGGGCTATGGTTAGTTGTATAAATACTGCATTCTGGCCGGATAAATCACGATAATTTTCAGCCAGCTTATCATCATATGTTAGAGGTTGTTCTTCCTGTTTTTCAGAAGAGTCAGATGTTTCCTCATTTTGCTTGGCAGGCGCAGGTAGCATACATACCTATTATATCTTATTTTCCTGCATAATATCCGAAGGTTTACTGGTAGCCAGTTGGTATTCCATCGGAGAGGCAATAAACTGGACAGCCGCATGTGAAGCTCCCGCAAAAAACAAACCTTCTCCCACGCCCGCTGAAAGCAGGAAGTGCTTTTCTCCGCTCGACAGATAAAAAACATCTGCCAGTTTGTCAATTGCCGCAGGACTCTGTTTCAAAAGTATCTGAAGAGAAGAGTTAGTAATAATTGCCTTACCATGGTCAGTTGACAGAAAATCCTCAACGTCTTGCGTGATGGTTGTTACTCCTACATAATATTTCCTCGCCCGCTTGGCAATTCCGTAAAGAAACGTTGCCGAATCAGGATGTTTCATCAAATACCATGCCTCGTCCACTATCAAAAGTCTTTTTTTAATATTTCTTTTGATTTTCGTCCAGATGAAGTCAAGAATTATAAAAATTGCCACCGGCCGGAGTTCCGCCTCCAATTCCTTAATGTTAAAAACAGTCAGTTGGTTTTTAAGATTTAAGTTTGATTTTTGGTTAAAAATACCGGCCAACGATCCTTTGACGAATTTTTCAAGTCTTTCGGCCAGTCTCCTAGCATTTTCTTCTTCCATCCCCAAAAGTACTTTATATAAATCTTCAATTAGAGGCGGTTCCCTTTTTTGGGTCTCCGGATCAGGGGTAACCCCTTTTTGTTTATAGGTTAAAACTAATGCCCGGTCGAGAAGTGCATCTTCCCCGGGAGACAACTCACCCATGATAACCCTCATCAATCCATGGAGTGAGAGGATTTTTAGTCCAAGTTCGTTTTCTCCCTCTTCAATTATTCCGCTTAAATCAAACGGATTAATTTTTATAGGGGAATTAAATGAAAAATCAATCTGGTCTCCGCCTAAAACTCTGGTAATGTCCTTGTATTCTCCTTCCGGATCAATTACAAAAACATCCGTTCCGAACATTAACGTTCTCATCACCTCCAGTTTTACCATGAATGATTTTCCCGCGCCCGATTTTCCAAAAATAACCGAGTTCGCATTCTCCAAAACGAAGCGGTCGAAAATAACTAAGGAACCGTCATGCTCGTTAATCCCGTAAAGGATTCCTTCGTTAGCTGTTAATGACGCCGTCGTAAAAGGAAATGTTGTTGCCAGGGAAGTTGTATCCATATTTCTGGTTATATCCAGCTTGTCTAATCCTAAGGGCAATGTTGATTTAAATCCGTCTTCCTGGGATAAGGTAGCATGTTTGGGAATAATCAGTAATGATCCGAGGGTTGATTCAACCTCTTTGGATTCGCGGTTTATTTCTTCAATCGTATCGGCTGGGATGGTGATATATAAGGAAAATTGGTAGAATCTTTCTGCCCCCTTTGCCAGTTGGGCTTGAAGGGCCAAAGCATCATCAAGAGCCACTTGGACCGAAGGATCTATTACTTTCCCTCTTTTCATATCGACTTGGATAGTCGCCTCCATTTCAGCTATTTTCCTTTTTAAGTCCTCAAGAATTACTCTTGATTCAGTAGGATATATATACATTGATATAAATAGTGATTTGTCAAAAGATAAGAGGGGATGAAGCCAATTAGACGAAACATATCTGGGATATGCGGCCACAAATAAAGTCCGGTAATAATTGTTATTTACCCTGATATTGTCAAAATCAACTTCCACTAAAGAAGGTGCAATAATATCTCGAATAGAGGTTAATCCTTTGGCAAATTTTTGTTTTGTCTGGTAACTGATTGTCTGCTGTTCTGTCTGTGCTTGTCTTGTCATGGTTGGCTTCGCAGTAACTGTCTCTCCCCGCCCAATCGTGTGAACTGCGGGTATCGGAGCCGGAATGGGTGGGTGGGTCATTTTTGAAAATCCCCCCTGAGGAGGTATTAGCGGTGCGCTTACACCCTGAGTTGTTTTATTATCTGCTTTCTTTTTTCCTAAAAAAGGTAACATCATGAGCTTCCTTCCACTATAGGTTTACTGTAACCGCTTGTCTCTCCCAGCTTTTCTCCTGTAACAGTCGGATTGTAAAGGTTGTAAAATAATTCTACCAGTTCTTGTGTTGTTAATTGTCTTCCGTGCAACCCGATTCTTCCCAATTGTCTTAGTATATGGTCTCTTTTGGGGAAAAGGGAGGTTTTAGCCCGGGATAATATATAATCTTTACCAAAAGGCAGTTTCTTCCTCTTAGCGCTTAACGATTTCGTTGAGTCCTTTATGCCTAACTCCAAAACTGAAAAAGGAACGACCAGATAAAATTTTTTCTCCAACACTTTGTTTTCTTTTATGGTTGACAGGATAAACTCCCGGTAGTGTTGAATTCGTTCTTTCATGACCGGATCGGTAGCTTTTCTTTCCTCGGCTGCTAAATATTCTATATAGGAGGAAATATCCATCCTTTTAGACAAAATTACTACCTGCAAAGGAAAAGATAAAGAATTTAAAAAAGATGCATAAGCATAAATCAAAGCATCTTGTTCTTCTTCTGAAAGGAGGCCAAAATTAACTGCTGTGGTTTCAATGGCTAATACTGCTGATCCGCTGGTTAATATAACAATATCGTCAATAATATCTTCAATCTCCAGAAATTCCTGAGTGGTTGCTCTGATCGGTGCTGAGGTTGGCTGAATCATACGGTAGCTCCCTGATTTCCGAAAATCTCCTTAGTCAATTTTTCTCTCATCAGTTCTTTTTCTCCTTTGGCTGTGATTTCAATCGGTAAAAAGACTTTTCCGCTTAAATTTATTTCAGCGATATCAAATACATACCGTTTCAAAGGATCTTCAGCCTCAATATGATATATGCTGTTTTGCAAGGGAGTTGCTGTTGAAAACTGTCCCAGCCTGTTTGTTTTTAAGGCTCTGTGCGGAACACCATTGGTGTCTTTAACTGTCAGGATAATGTTGGGTAATATTTTTCCTTGCATATCTTTGATAACTCCCATGATTATATTGGGAACCTGTGGCAATCTGGGAATGCCGATTAAGTTAACCGCTGTTTTTGCGGTAACCGTTTTGATAGTCGGTTCCTTTTTTTCCGGCGCCAGCTCCGGTTTGACAATTTCAGGTTTTTCCGCTGTAGTCCCGCTAAGCGGGACGGGTTTTTGGCTTTGTGTTAGCTCTTTTTTCAATTGTGCTAATTCCTTCTCTAGTTTATCTTTTTCCGCCAATATTTTTGTTAATTCGTCTGGAACTTTTTTTTCTTGAACCTCGGTTTGTTTACCGATTAATTGCTGTTCGGCTGGCTCGGTCTTGACTTCCATCACTTGTTTTTGCTCTGGAGCGGGCTCTTGTATTTTTGGTTGTTCTTTTATTGCTTTGGCCTCTTCTTTCACTGCGCTTGTCTGTTTTATTACTTTCGTTTTCTCCTCGTCTTCTTTTTTTATTAAACTTTCTTCTTTATAAACCGGTATTTTCGGAAACGGCATATTTATCCTTCCGTAATTAGAGTCCGCCGCCATAGTTGCCGCTTGTCCGATTATGGCCGCTTCCGGTTTATCTGCCGGCCGAATTATTTGTCCGGATGCCGTTGGGGTTTGTATAAATAGCTGCAATGTTTTGTCAACATAATGTTTTTCTCTTATATTCAATTCCTGGTGAGGTTGCTTAGGGAGGCTAGTTAAATAATTATCTAATTTTTTTTTGGCATCTTCATGGGCCGCTTGATGATTTTGCGGCATTTTTTTGATTGGCGATGAGTAACTGCGCATAAGTATTTCTGGAACTGCCGCATCCTTATGCCACAAATACTGTGTAGGTGAATTGATGCTTTTAATAAAAGCCACAAGCCATTTATCTAAAGGCCTCTCTTGAATGGGTAGGAATGCAAATGCTACACCGGAGAAAGCTGCCGTTAAGACCATCGGCCATTTAATTATTCCTGGGAAAGGGGCAACTTTAAAAAATAAAAAGGCAATCGCTCCTCCTCCTGCCAAATAAAAAAATTGGCGCAATGTCATGTCTCCTACCAATCTAAATTGGAAACTGGAGATATTTCTCGGCACAGCGTGTTGTTCCATAGTTTTTCTCTTGGTGTATATTAAGATTAAAATGTGAAAAATGCCCTTTCAACTAGTGCATTAGTATACATAATATTACTTAAGTACATTAAAACTCCGTGAAACAAATCTCTTATTTGGGATTGACACATCTCGCTTAAAATGCTTTACTACTAGTAATGCCAAGTCAGTTTTTTAACTTCACCAAATACTTCAAAAAAGACTCATCAAAAAGCACTGATGATACTTCTAGTGATCCCGGACAAACCCAATCAACTTCCGTATCTTACTCGCAAGAGTCATCTCAAGCTTCAACTCCCCAACCTTATTCTGGTATTGGCAATCCTCCCGGTGGCCGGGCTTATTCCGGTATCGGCAATCCCTCTGCTAATGTATCCCAACCAGCCACCGTAACAACTGCCAGTTCCGTTACCTCTGTCCAAAAACCAATGACTAATTTACCCGCCGAAGCCTCGGCGAAGGTGGGCGACCAACAGCCGGATCAAACTCCCCAGTCCTCAATCGATATGGACAAAAGAGTTGGTATGGATGTCATTTCCCGCTTGACCCAGAGAGCCAATACCGTTCTCATGAAATCAGTTAATAAAGTTAAGGAGTTAAAAATTCAGTATATTGATACCGAACACGTCTTGTGGGGACTGCTCCAGGATTCCAGTATCTACCAGTTGATCTCCGATAGTAAGGCTGTTCCTTCAGAAATCCAGGCTGCCTTGGAAAAAAGTTTTAAAAAAGGCAATTTTGCCGGTATCCCCCAGTTCTCTCCTCGTGTCAAAAGAGTCTTGGAATTATCTCTTTCTGCAGCCCGTTCATTAGGTTACGAATTTATTTCTCCCGAACATATTTTATTGGCTCTCTCTCATGAGGGTGAAGGTGTGGCTGCTCAAGTATTGACCAAGAATCATTTAACCAGAGAAGTTTTAAATCAGAAAATAACCGGCAAAAAAGATCTCAGTGAGAAAAAAGAAGACCGTAAAGGTACCGCTCTTGAGCAGTTCACCGATGATCTTACTGCCAAAGCTTCTCGTGGCGAACTCGACCCGGTTGTCGGTCGATCCTGGGAGATAGAAAGGATAATTCATATTCTCTCCAGAAGGACCAAGAATAATCCGGTTTTAATCGGTGACGCCGGTGTCGGTAAAACGGCCATAGTTGAAGGATTAGCGGAGCGAATAGCCAAAGGCGATGTTCCGGAGACTCTTCTCCATAAAAAAATACTCCTTCTTGATCTGATGTCATTAATTGCCGGAGCCAGGCACCGAGGTGAATTTGAGGAAAGATTGAAAAATCTTATCAAGGAAGTCAAAAGTGCCGCTGGAGCTATCATTCTCTTTATTGACGAAGTCCACAATATGGTCGGTGCCGGGTCCGGCAGTGAAGGCACAATGGACGCTTCCAATATCCTTAAGCCTTCCCTGGCCCGCGGTGAGCTTCAGGTTATCGGTACCACCACTATTACTGAATATCGCAAATATATTGAAAAAGATCCCGCGCTCGAAAGGCGCTTCCAGCCGGTTCTCGTCTCCGAACCAACCGCCGAAACAGCCATCGAAATGGTTACCGCACTAAGGGATAAATATGAGGCTTTTCACCGGGTCAAAATTCCCGACGCGGCCATCGATAGCGCTGTCAGATTATCCCAAAGGTATATTTCCGACCGTTTTCTTCCGGATAAAGCAGTTGATTTAATTGATGAAGCCGCCGCAGCCGTCCGTCTTCCTGCCATTTCTCTTCCGGAAGAAATCAAAAGCAGTGAGGCCAAAATTAAAAAATTAAATAATGAGCTTCAGGAAGCTGACAAGTTGGGTGATGCAGTCAGAACGGAATCTCTTAAAAAAGAAATCGAAGAAACTCAGGTCAATTTGGAAAAATTAAAAGAACAATATCAGGTGAAAAAGTCAACTACTACTAACAGTGTTAGTCCGGAAACCATAGCTGAAGTTGTTTCCCGCTGGACCAATATTCCGGTCAGCCGTTTAACCGAAAGTGAAGCCGCCAAACTCCTCGAGCTGGAAAAAACCATCCATAAAAGATTAATTAACCAGGAAGAGGCTGTTTCTGCCGTATCAGAAGCCGTCCGTCGTGGCCGGGCAGGTCTCAAATCAAATAAAAGACCTATCGGATCCTTTATTTTTATGGGTCCCACTGGAGTGGGAAAAACTGAATTAGCCAAATGCCTGGCTGAAATTTTATTCGGCAGTCAGGAGTTGATGGTTAGGCTCGATATGACTGAATATATGGAAAAACACGAAGTCGCCAAGCTCATCGGTGCTCCTCCCGGCTATGTCGGATATGAAGAAGGCGGTCAGTTAACTGAAGCTGTGCGCCGGCGGCCTTATGCTGTTGTTCTCTTTGATGAGATTGAAAAAGCTCATCCCGATGTCTTTAATATTCTAATCCAGCTTCTTGATGACGGTCGTTTGACTGACAATAAAGGCCGGACTATTTCCTTTAAAAATACCATCGTTATCTGTACCTCCAATCTCGGCTCGGGTATTATCCAGGAAGAAATGCTTAATTGGGGAAAAGAGGAGCTTAGACAATTAACTCCTCCAGTACCTCTTAAAATCTTTGCCACCTACGTCGTCTCCCCGACCGGTCGTGAAATTATGACTCTAGATGATACTGTTTGGAAAAAAGAACCCCAGGAAGATAAATGGAAAAAAGATACTCTTAAAAATTATTTTGCCGGTTCCGTCGTTACCGGAATAACCTTAAAGGAAGGTGAAAAGCTCTTTCCTGAAGATGGTTTCGATACTCATGTCATCGCCCCGGACGGTTCGGAAACAATTACTCATCATGAAAAGGTTTGGTTCAGAACTTCGACAACTGCCAAAGAATGGCATCTGTCTACCCTTCTCGGGAACCTGAAAGAACATACCGTAATCAATAGCCTGCCTGACAAGCCTGAGCAACAGTTGCCTACCGCCAAATTCGGTACTCACGCTGTCTCTGTCCAAAATCAGGAAATAATTTCCGAGGGCAGTAGGTTTTGGAA
>MFJM01000032.1:0-3398 GCA_001779205.1 Candidatus Gottesmanbacteria bacterium RIFCSPHIGHO2_02_FULL_39_14 | reverse complement strand
AGGACTGGACTACCGGACTTATTTCCGAATATTTCGTCAATGCTAACCTCTCCCCTGCTCCGGAAACTCCCGAAGCCAACCTCCAGGACAAAAGGGATGTACCCGTTCAACTTATCCAAAAAAGGGATAAAAAGGAAGAACTTCAATTTCCCGCCAAAAGTTGGGATATCCATCTTTATAAACCGACAGGCGAGGAAATCATAATTTCCGGTAGCCGTTATTATCTGAAGAAAGATCCCGCCGTTCCGAATTGGATTACCGGTCCGGTTGAAAAATTGTTTACCACTCTCGTTGTCGCTCCGGAAGCAACCGGTATCAAGCCTGCTGAAAAACCGGAAGCAGCCGCATCCGACACCCAATCCGTCTCTGAAAAACCGGATGAAAAACAGGTTATCCCTGTTAAAACTGAAGCTGACACTAAAATCAGGGAAAAACAGGAGGAAGATAGCCGTTTTGACGCTCTTGCCAAAAGATTAATGGAAGAATTGCGTAAATTCTTCCGTCCCGAGCTTCTTAACCGTTTTGATGAAGTAGTTGTTTTCCGTCCGCTAACCAAAAATCATATGTTGGAAATTGTTGGTCTCCAATTTTCTCTTCTTAAGAAAATGTTGGAAGAACAGGATATTGCCTTGACGGTTACCCCCTACGCCCAGGCGTTTTTGACGGAAATAGGTTTTGATCCTGTCTTTGGCGCTCGTCCGCTAAGGCGGACCATCCAGCGGGAAATAGAGAATCCTATTTCTTCCTATCTGATTAAAGGAGATCTTACTGCAGGTGACACTTTTGAAATTGATTATGACGGCCGGGAATTAATCTTCAATATCAAAAAAATGCCAGTCAAAAAGCCTGCCGAGCCCAAAGAAACTGCTTCTTCCGCAGCAACTGTTACCGCACCGCCTCCTCCATCAACTGTACCACCTACAAATCAACCCCAACAACCCGGCCAGCCTGCCCCGATCCAATCGGGGACTGTTGCTCAACCGCAACCGGCTGTTGTCCCACCCAATCCATCCGCTCAAGTTCCAACACCTCCGGCTCCATCAGTCTCTTCTCCAGCCGTCCCACCGGTACCTGTCAATCCTCCTTCCTATCAAAATCCTCTCGAATCATATTTTTCAACAACCCCTCCCTCGGGAGCCATAGCCTCGGCGACGGTTCCTCCTTCGGGCGCCGAAGCTTCAGCGCAGGCGACCCAGCCTACCTCTCCCCAGCCATCCCAAACCAGTTAATTATTTTTTTCGAGGTTTAATTGACATGTTCAAATTTTCTGATGCGTATTTTTTTATCGGTTATAACAATAAATGAATTTGAAAGCTTAGTTTTAAATCTTTTCATTACTTGTTTAAATTTTAACAACTTTGATAAATAAGTATCATCTGATAACCTGAACAACATTATTCCCTTGTGTGGCAGTTTTAACCGAAATACAAGTTCACCAAAGTCTTTGTCGTTGGTAATTAGAATCCTGTTTTGTCTAAATGCCAGATCCAAAACTTCTTTATCGGTTATTCCGGAAAAATCTTTAGTGATTGAAATTAAATCATAATTCAGCTCACGAAGTTCAGTAATAAACCTGAATTCGACAGATTCATCAGCAAGAAATTTCATGGGGATAGAGGATATATCTCTTCACTACCAACAACCTCGCCCGCATACCAGATTGCAGCTTGTACAGCTTCTTTAGTCAATCGAGGATAATCTTTAAGAAGATCATCAATATCCATCGTTTTAGCAAATTTTCTCACAATCAAATCAACAGGTATGCGCGTTCCTTTAATTATCGGTTTTCCTGCCATTATTCGTTTATCAATTGTTATATATTTCTGATAAATCATTTTAGTTATATCTTACCTTCAAATTTTTTTTATTGCAACTAATATTACCAGTACCGCACAATCAATTCCTACCGTCAAAATTAAACTTCTGTTTAAATCAACTAGTATTTTTCTCAAAACATCTATCAAGTTTCCTTCAATCATAATTTTTACTCCGGATAAATAAATTGCTGCCATAATCAGTATCGCTACCGGCAGGGTAATCAGCAGACTTTTCAAATCCTGCTTGCTGGAAAACATGCTGGTCGAAGTAACAAACAAAATATAAATCATAATAATCACTCGGGGGGTGAACAGAAAGTTCTCCCCTCGAGTGTAAAAACCAATAAAATATATTATCGTTAATCCAACAATCATCGGTGCCACTCCGATTAATGTCAGTTTGAACGGTGAAGTTTTCGCTACCATTATATGTCCGACTTTTACTCTAAAGGGGACTGTCCCGCCAACGGCGGGACTGTCCCCGATTATTTTCGGCCAAATCGACATCGGTCCCGTCGGTACCCGCAAAACTAATGCCATCATAAGATGGGACAGCTCATGCACCACCGTCCCTGGTAAAAATAAGATTGCCATCCCCCATACCGCAGCCTTTTTATTTTTAAATATTTTTTGTATAAAAGAATAAATTTGGCTGATTATATTTTTGGAAATGAAGAATAAAATTGTTAAAAGAATGGTAAGAAGTACTAATTGAAATATCATCGGCCTTCCCTGCCGCCGCCTTCAGCAATTGCATTCTCCTCTTCGCTAGATAATCCTTTTAAAATATTCGGCAAAAAAAGCGCCATGATTATTGCGCCATACCCTGCATATTTACCATAAGCAAGGTTTATCATCATTTCTTCTTTAAACTTGATCATACCTAAAACTCCCTTTCGCTTCAGGATCATTAATTCTGGATTAGCTTGTTCTTTGTCTGTCGTGACTCTTTCGACTACTCTATTGACAAATTGTTGAGCCCATTTTTGGGGATTACCCATATTATCTAAATCAATACCCATATTTTTCATTTGCCCTTGGACGTAGTTATACAGTGATTCATGTTTGGCAATCGCCCCAATAAATCCTCTTTGCTCTGGAGAAAACGTAATGCCGTGATCTCTGGTCATATTTGTCAGAGTCGAATCTACATTGATTTCTCCTCTTAATCTACTTGCTTTTCGTATTGCTCTCTGAATAAAATTTTCATTTCCAGTTGCCGGTTTCCCACCTGCTTGCACGTGAATCCTGGTTCCAACTAGCACATCTCTGAATATTGTGCTGCCTCTGTTATCCGCTAGCATTCTCGTTATATACTTTTTGGTTTTTTCAAAACCGGCTTCATCGGAAGTAGAAATCGCTCCCATAACTGTTCCTACAACATCATCGATAAAGGCCGATTCATGCATATTCATTACACTTCGGACATTATCATTACCCAAAAACTTAATTAATTTTTGTTTCGCCCCTTCGCTTAACATCCGGTTATTCGGATCTGTGAATAGAATTGAATTTCGAACGTCGTTTAATGCCGAATAAATTGCTGCCGCGGTATATTTCTTAAAACCACCAAGTGCTGTT
>MFJM01000031.1:43562-72498 GCA_001779205.1 Candidatus Gottesmanbacteria bacterium RIFCSPHIGHO2_02_FULL_39_14 | reverse complement strand
TTGCGTATGTTTCTGTTGTTTATTTGCTTTGGATGAGGAAGAGATAGAAATTTTTATACTTAGTCATTCTGAACGCAGTGAAGAATCTCTCGATTTATTTGAGATATCGCATGCGCGAGAGATCCCTCGATTTCACTCGGGATGACAAAATATATGAAGAACAAATTTCTAATTTGGATTATTCAATGGTTTGATGGTTTAAAACCGTTAGAATTAAAGGATGTAGGAATTGATCCGAGAAAAACGGCTTTGATATCGGTGGATATGGTAAAGGGGTTTTGTTCTCTAGGGCCTTTGGCAAGCGGGGATGTGGCAGGGATAATTCCGGCCATTGTTAAGCTTTTTGAAAAGGGGCATGAGTGGGGAATCAGAAATTTCCTTTTGTTTCAGGATACGCATGATCCGAAAACGCCCGAGTTTGGAAGTTTCCCTCCTCATTGTTTGAAAGGTAGCCGTGAGGCTGAAACGATAGATGAATTGAAGAATCTGTCTTTTTCTCATAAATTTAGAGTATTTGAAAAAAATTCCCTGAGTCCGGCGTATAAGACATGGTTTGACGGATGGCTTAATAAGCATCGGGAGGTTGAGAATTATATTATCGTCGGCAACTGCACGGATCTTTGCATTTATTCATGCGCGATGCATTTGAGGCTATCGGCGAACGCCTTTAACTTAAAACGAAGGATTATCATCCCGGAAAATTGTGTGGCGACTTATAACATGGCTGTGGAAACAGCCAAAAAACTGGGTGCCATGCCCCATGACAGGGAATTACTCCATAAAATATTCCTTTACCACCTGGCCTTGAATGGAGTGGAAGTGGTGAAAAGTATAATTTGATATTTTAAGATACTATTTGATATAATTTATATTCTTATGCCGCCAAGATTTGAAAGAGCATTACGTCAGCATATACCTCCTATAGTATATAATTCCTATGGTGGAAATACAGTTATTTATGAACGAGTTCCAGAAATACATAATTGGGGATTTTCTAATGCTCATGAGTTTCGGGATTATCTTTTAAGTGTAGCAGCTAAAACTGATGCGATTTTAGTACGTGGCGAACCAAGTTTGTATGAATTTGGACCAAGAGCAGAAATTAGATTTACAGAAAAAATTATTAATGCATTGCAAAATTTGCTTTTTGGAAGTGAGTAAGATATACTTCCGGTTTAGTAGGTCTTTATTAGTTCTCAGGTATCCTCCCGCCTTCGCTAAAGCTAAGGTGGGCAAGCAAGGAAGTTTATTCTTCAGGCATCCTGGAAAATAGGACCAGTATTAAAGGGGGTGAATCCAGGATGCAATCTCAATCAACATTTCAAGATCAGACTCTGACTTGCCGTGACTGCGGCAAACAATTCGTTTGGACTGCCGGCGAGCAGGAGTTTTATAAACAAAAAGGGTTTGATAATCCGCCGTCGAGATGTCCTGATGACAGGACTAAAAAGAAGGAAGAAAGAATGCAGAACAGGCAGATGACTAAAATCACCTGCAGCAACTGCGGACGCGATGATGAAGTGCCGTTTGTTCCCAGAAAAGGAACACCGGTACTTTGCCGTGAGTGTTTTGCCAATAAAAGGCAGACGCAGGCAGCGTAAGCTAGGTATTACGTATTAGGTATTAAGTATTAAACAATTATAAAAAAATAAAAAGCCCCGCTCTTTCCAAAGAAAGGGCGGGGTTTTTGATAGAATGGAAATGTCAGGTGCGGAGTAGAGAATTTATTATTTTTTTGATTTTAATTTTTTAAGAAGATATTTTGCCAGAAAGATAGAAATGACGATAATTTCAGAATAGAGAAGAAAAACTTTTAGAGGGTGAGGTTTATGGGTGACTTCAACGGAATGGGTGCCGGGGGTTGTTTTGGCGGCAACATAGTAAGGGAAGACGGCATATTTCTCCACCGATTGGCCGTCAACTTTGACACTCCAATTTGGATGGTAACTCATTTTGAACATAATAAAACAATTGCGGCAATTTTCAGGAACAGAAACTTGGGCGGAATAAGTCTGGCGGTTGATTTTTTCGTTGCTGATGGTGGCTGAGACAGTAGATTCCGGAAAGACGAAGGGAAAGTCGGAGAAGATGTTTTTTAATGAGGTGTTTTGAGCGCTTTCTTCAATATAACTTACCTCGTCGACCATTTTTATTTGTTTTTGCATACCCCGGGGAATGACAGGATTTTTTTCAATACTGATGAGGGGATGCATTTTCCAGGTTCTCGGCCAGCCGCGATGCCAGAGGTAGACGAGGTTAAGAAAGTTGGTTTTATTACTTCGGACAAACATCGGGCTTTCGACCACATCAAACCAGCCCCCGGTCGGAATTTCATAGAGTTCGAAAGGACCGGATTTTTTAATCATTTTAGCTGAATTGGGGAAGCCCTGGTTTCCTGCCTGTCCGGCAGGCAGGTTCGGAGATATAATGTAGCGGATATTGAGAAGGTCGTAGTCGCGGGGGACTCTTTCATCAAAATTCTGGTCATTTTCGCTCATCATCGACCAGGTTTCCGGAAGGAATTGGCTCATATCAAAACCATAAACACTCAAAAGCATATATATCTGGGATGATCCGAGTCTAAAGTCATTACCCCAGTTGCCCGGCCGGCCGGCATAGGTTCGAGCTGGCGGTTTTGTTTTAAGGTGGTCAAGAAGGTCAAGGAAATTTTTTTCATCATAGCGATAGGCGGAATTGGCCTCCCCGATCCAGCGGTGGTTGAGAGTGTTGTATTTAACCGTTTGACTGACAATAAGTGGGGTAAAAATAGAGATGATAATTAAACTTATGATAGGGGTACTCCAGGGATAAAGGATCCTAAAATCGTTTGATTTAGGTAATTTGGAATAAATAAAATTAATAATTTTTTTAACAAAAGAAAATAAATAATCTAAAGCAGATGGCAAGAGGAAGAGTGAAGCGATATGAACCCCGACGATAAAACGATGCAAATGAAAATCTTTCATGCCGGGAATAAGATCGATGAGACCTCCCCAAGTGGTTCTGCCGAAATATAAGAGCATCATAAGAATAAAAATATAGGCAAAAACGGAATACTGATTATTAAGAATGAGTACAAAGAAGCCGAGAGTGATGAATCCGGTTATAATAGGCGGACGAAGATAGTCAAATATTTCTCCGTTTAAGAATTGTCTGACTACTTCATACCAGCCGTAAGAATCGAATTTCCAGATGGGATCCCAGAAGGATATGATGTGATATTTGTCATATAAAAGGATTGGAATGATCCAGTAAGACAATATAAATAGCAGAATAATAGTGATAAGAAATAATTTTTTTATTCTTTTAATAATGTTTGTTTTATTAAGATCCAGAAAGATCATAGGAAGAGTTGAAAGAAGACTGATAATACCAATACCGAGGTGACCGGCGGTGGTGAGGATGAGAAAGACACTGACTAACACCATTCCAGGAGTCCCTTCGGGCCACCTGGAAGGTGTCTTGACATTTATTAAAGCACGATAGGTAAAGGCGAGGCCCAAGGGCATGAAGAAGATGGCATAGAGCTGTGAGGTTAAACCCCAGCCGCGCCAAAGGAAGCTCGGGGGATCAATTCCGTAAAGCCCGTCTGTCGAGAAATGGCTGGCAAAAAAAGCGGCAATGGCGGAAGGAATCAGCGGGAAACCGACAACGACAAAGGCCAGGAAGACGGGCAAGGGGAAGAAAGCCAATAATAAGTATTTTGTTAAATTGTAGTAAGCATAGAGGGAATAGGGCATAGCAACCAGTCGGCTGACAGGTTCGACAATCAGATTATAAGAGGCAACAATGGCGATTTGAGGCAGATGGGAGTAATAAAAAGGCAGGGCGTAACCTTCAGCCCAATAAGTGACATTATGATCGACGAGATTGGGCAGACACTCAAGCTTCCACGGACAACCGTAATTTTCCCAGACCCAATTAGTACGGTTAACCAGTGAATATTGGAAAGAATTGTCATTAGGATCACCTTTAATTTGGGTTTCGGCACGATAAAGGATGAGATTTAGGATAATTGCTGATCCGACAATAATTAAAGCAAGATATTTTTTATATTTATCCATTTTTCATTTATATAAAACAGGATTTAGCCAGTCGGCGTGATCGTTGTTGATGCCGTCTCCGGCGTCGGTAACAATCAAGCCCAAAAATTTAACTCCGGAAATATTGACTTTTATGCTTTGCGGAAAATCAAAGCGGCCCATTTTCCGGCTTTCAAAAAGTTTCCTGCCGTCACCCCAGATTTGGAAGACTACGGAAGCATCGGTTGAGGCTTCGGTATCGACACCAATGTCGGTGGCGAAAGAAGAGAAGCGGCGGTTAATATCAAAGGTCAGATTGGAGATAGCGTGAGTACCAAAACCCCGGCGGTAAAAGAAATAATTATTGGATAACCTGTTCCATTTCTTCCAGCCGGTTGCCGAATTGACTGCTTTATTAACCTGCAGGCTTTCAAAATCCTGTCTGACGATAATCGGTCGGAAAGAGGTAAGACTGACCCGGCCTTTGAGGTAATATGAAGCGTGGGACAGGGAAATCAGAGCAATAAGAAGGGTTATCGCGAGAGGAAAAAAAAGAAAGCTGATTTGGCTGAAGAGGAAAGGATATAGCAGAAAGTAGAGAAGGATGGAGAAATAAGAATTGATCAGAGTTAATCCACGGGAAGTGATTGAGGTAAGGAGATTCCATCCATTATTGGGATAATTAAAAATAAGACCGGTATGGATGTTGAAGAAAATATTAAGAGTGAAGAGAGAATAAAGAAACCAGAAATAGACTTTAGTTTTTGGTCGTAGGGTATTAGACAGAAAAGGGTAGAGGAAGAGGAGAAGGATGACGACGGGATAGGAATACCGTTCGTGGCTTTGGGTAGTTAAAAGAAAAAAAGAAAAAATGGCAAAGGTAAGAGAGAGTAAAAGATTTCTGGCGGTCGGTTTAAAATATGTTAAGAGACAGGACAAAAGATAACTTGAAGAAAACAGGAGAAGACCAAGCCGTTTGGCGTTCATTATACCTAAAACAGTAATTTTGTCGGTAGTTTCCATGCCCCGGGCACGGGCTACTATCCACCAGAGATTATGGGCATTGAGAGACAGCCAGGGAAAGTAGTCACTATTAACGGTTAAAAGAAAAAGGACCTGATTCATTTGTTGGGCAAAAATAAACGGCAGGACGGTGATAAAAAAAACAGTTACAGCTACAGCCGTACTTTTAATGACAGTCCGGTAATCGAAGAAGCGGCCGAGAAAGATAAAGTAAATAGGGATAAAAATGATATTTTGCAGTTTAAGCATGGGACCGACTGCAAAAATAGCCGTCGCCAATAACGGTTTACGGTAGAAAAGAAGAATTATGGCAGCCAGAGTAAAAAAAATTCCCAGTGATTCAACCTGGCCCCAAAGGGCAGAGTCTATAATAACTACCGGATTAAGATAAAAAATCGTGGCCAGGATAAGGGGGAGGGAAGAAGGTAATTTTTCTACAAAAGCACCTAAACTTGCCAATTTCTTTTTCTGGGAGAAAAACCAATAGATTAAGATTGCTATGATGGTGTCAAAAACGATGGCTATTGATTTTGAGGCAAGCAGGAACCAGAAGTTATTCAACTGCCAGAAATTATAATAGTCATGCGGATCAGCGAAAAGTGAGTAGATTTTGGTCATCAGATAGAGAACATAGATAAAGCCAGGGGGGTAATTAATATTGGTATTGAGGGAGGTCCAAACGATACCGTGATCGATGGCAGCCAATCCCCAGGATTTCCAGAAGGAGATGTCCGCCTCAAAACCGGGATTACCTACCAGTAATATACGAATGATCAGTCCGACAAAGAGAATTAAAAGAAATGCTTTTTTCATGTGGGGGCGATCCATTTGACTGAATCGATAATACGGTCAAAAATTGTTTGGTCGAGAATACCGTTAGCCAGATGGATCATGATGTCAGATCTTCCGGGAACCTCAAAGAAGACATCAACATTAGGGGCAGCATTTTCTAAATTGATATATTGAGCTTTATAACCTTTCAGGCCGTTGAGGTTAGTAAACGGTTGGACCGAAGCCACTCCTTTCAGACCGGAGAAATATTGCCACCAATTTTCCACAAATTCTTTTTTAGTTTTATAAACGTCTGAGTTATCCCGATCAGCCATAAATTCCATGTTGAGAAGGATATTTTGCTGGGGAAGTAGATTACCCCAAGAAATGGCCACACTGTCTAAGGGATCGTTGGGGAAGACAACAAGCGGGAGAGTTTCGGGATAGGAAAAGACATAAGGGTATTTGGCGCCAAAAAATTCTTTATAAGAGGTGGTGGCGTCTGTCGTGAAAGAGAGCGGTGCGGTGGTCGGTGTGGGACTTAACGCTAGCGGAATAGTCGGGGTAGACCCGAGATAAGTAACTCCGCCGGGAAGGACAATTCCGCCTTGTCTGGATTGGGAATAGCGGTAGGCAATCAGGAAGGCTGAAGCCAAGATCAATAGGGCACCGATGGTTATGGTGGTCAGTTTGAAAATATTAATTGGGTCAGAGGAGGAGGGCTGTTTCATTATTTATGCTAAAATTTTAACACATGAAAACAAGAATTATTATTATTATTCTGTCGCTATTATTCACTTTAATGTCATTTCTACCCTCGATTTATGAATCATTAGAAAAAGATAAGATTATTCCGGAGCGATATTTTGTTCTGGAACATAATTATAATTTTGACTATAACTTTTATTTATCCAGGATAAGAGAGGGGATAGAAGGCAAATGGTTGATTACGGAGAAATACTTCAACCAGCCGCATAAAAGTTCTCTATTTCAGGCTGTTTATTTATATTTAGGCAGGGTAGGCGGGTTTTTCGGTATGTCCGTTCCGGCAATTTATCACACGGGGCGATTTATCTTCGGATTATTATTGTTGTTATCAATTGCAGGTTTCGGACGGCTTTTTTTTAAAGAAAAACAGCTCATTTTATTTTTTCTGTTGGCGGTAACTACCGGCAGTTGGCCGATTTTGGTCAGGGTAGGCAGTTTTTGGCGGTTTGCCACATATATGGGTTGGTGGTCGGTAATTGATTCCTTACAACGGATTACCATTATGCCGCATATATTAATCGGCCAGATTTTATTGGTTATGATTATCAGACAACTAAATGATTTTTCAAGGTTGAAAGCGGTTAAATGGGGAATTGCAGGATTAATTGCAGGAATAATTTTTCCTCCAACTATTGTTATTGTTTATGCGTATCTTTTTCTTTTATCCGTTTTTGAATTGGTGGAATTTAGAAATTTAAGAATTTTTGTATTGAGGTCAATTCTGCCCAAATTAATTTTTTTTGCAGTTTCCGTTCCATCACTTATATATGCCCAGATTAGTTTTGGCTTCCAGCCCTGGAAAGCCCTGATGGTTTTTGACATAGAGCACCGCTTCATCATGCCTTATAAGGAATATGCGCTTGCCTTAGGACCGGTTTTAATATTGGGAATTTTGGGACTATTTTTTGCCTTTTTTTACGGGAAGAAAATTTATAATCCGGCAATAACTTGGGTTTTATCAATCGTAATGTTATTTCTGGTTTTTGAAAATGTTCCCCAGCAGTCGCCTTTGAGGTTTACCGAAGGATTGATTCATGTACCCTTGGTTGTATTGGCCACTTACTTTTTAAGCGGGATTTTGAAAAATAAATTGTTTAAGAAGTTAGTTGCCGGAAGTGTTGTATTTATGGGGTTAATGGTTATGATTTCAATGGTTTTTTGGCTTACTGATCAGGTAAAAGCAAAGAGAGAGTCTACCTGGCCGGTACCGTTAGGAGCGCAACTGGCTTATCCAATTAACGATTTCATGGAAGGGATTTTTTACTTAAAGGAAAATACAAATGTCAATGAAGTGGTTTTGACATATATAACGGCCGGCAATTACATTCCGGCATATGCGGGCAATTACGTCTATATCGGCCATGCCAATACACCTGACGAGGATGAAAAAGAGGTTATTGCATCAACTTTTTTTAAGGGAGAGATGACTGTGGAGGAGGCTAAAAAATGGCTAAAACAGGAGAGGATTTCCTACATCTTTTTCGGCCCGCAGGAGAGAGATTTGGGAGGTGTGGCGGATCTAAAGATAAAATATGATTTTTTAACTCCGGTTTATTCCAATAAGAAAGTAGTTATATATAAAATCACTTAGCAGTAAAAAGTTTTATTTCTTTAATTCTTTTAAAATGTTTTATGTTCCGTGTCCATAAATAATAGCCTTCAATGATGACAGTAGCAGCTATTATGGCATCAGAAATACCGAATTTTATACCTAATGAATATTTATCTAGTAGAGAATAGGTATATTTGGAAATATCTTCTGTAATTTCCGAGACAGGTAATTTTTCAATAAAATCCTTATTTATTTTTTTCTCCTTTTTGTTTTTAGCTCCGTAGATGAATTCGCAGGCTGTAATTCGTGATATATAGATTTGATTTTTAAGTTTAGCGAAGTCTTTTATTATCTTTTTTTCACCTTTTTGAAGATCTATAAGGATAGAAGTATCAGCCAGAATTTTATCCACCATACCAGGCTTTAATTCTTAATTCGTTAGCTATTTGCGTGGAAGATTTTTTTTGCCACTCTTTTTTATTTTTGTGTAATCCTATAAAAGGTGAGGACATAATATTCTGCAAATTTGTTTTTTTGTACTTTAATTTAGCAATTTTATAGTGTTTCGGATTAATTAATACGGCTTCTTCTTTGCCGTATCTGGTTATTAGAACTGGCATATTTTTAGCAATTTCCAGATAATCGGACAGATTATGCTGAAACTCTCTGGTTGACACTTTTTTGGCATCGAAAATATTGCTGTTCATAGAATAAGTCTAACATATGTTAGACATTTTGTCCAGAGAAAGTGTTATTTACATTTTTAAACCTTGACTTATAATAATGTATGTTATACATTAGACATATGATAAGGACGCAGGTTTATTTGCCAGAAATATTCTATCAGGAGGTTAAGATTGAAGCTAAAAAAGAGAATAAGGCCACAGCACAAGTAATCAGAGAATTACTAGAAGAGGGATTGAACATAAAGAGACAGAAAAACAATATAGGAAAAGCTTTATTAACGCTTACTTCCATTAAGGCAAAAGGGCCAAAGGATTTGTCGACAAAAATCGATAAATACCTTTATGAGTGATGAAAACTTTAATAATCGCCGATTCAAGCGGCATAATTTCCCTCATTTCAGAAACCGACAAAAATCATTCGCTGGCAGTTAAAATAAGTTTAAAACTTGAGAAGGCAAAAGGTTCGATAATTGTTCCTACAGAAGTGTTTGCCGAGATATTAAATATTACAGGTAAAAAACTGGGCCATAAGATAGCTCTTATTGTAGCGGAAAAGATTTTATCAATGAAAACGTTTCTTATTTCGGATACAAACGAAAAAATCAGAAAAAGAGCAATGGATATTTTTAAGGACCAGCCGGAATCAGTAAGTTTTACTGACTGTATTGTTATGGCTAACGCAGACTCATTTAAAACAAAGGACATTTTCGGTTTCGACGAAGTTTTCCGGAAAAACGGGTATAAGAGAATCGGAGTGGATAAGTAGTAATTACTTACATTTTATACTTAAATATTCAATGTGGAGAAAGCAATATACCTTGGTGAGCATAACATTATTTCTTCTGGTCATGAGCATCGTCGCCGTTAAGACTTATTTAGGTAACAAACCAGATATTAAAAATAGCCAAAGAACAGATATTAATCAGGCAGATGATTGTACCCCCTACAGTTTCCCCACTAATTCCCCGTCTAATGCGAACTGGAAACCAAGTCCTCCCATATCCGTTCATCTCCGGCCGCTTACCCTTGCCCCTCTGGGAAGCCCGATGCGTTTCTGTTTGACCGTCGTATCTCTTATCGATTCCGCAAATACCAGGGTATTTTTCGAATTGCCCGATGGGATCGACGTGATAAATGGCCAGACCGAATATTCTCTGGCACTGACGGCCAATGTTCCCGAAGTATTTGAATTAGAGGTTCAGGCAAATCAGCCGGGTATCCTTAAAATTGAGGCGGGAGCACAGTCGTCTTCGGGAACAGGAAGCTATTGGGGCGATTATACAGCTGTTATGCTTGATGTATCCGAATTAAAAACAGAAATTGTTAATGAAGCATTTCAGCAATCTCAAGATAACCAGTTGCAGTTGACTGAACCCGTAGATTACAAATATATGCTATAGTATTTAAGTGGTGAAAAATAAAAAATATCCTATTCCTTTAATCGCAGGTATTATTATTTTAATAGTAATCGGAGTCTATTACTTAATAAGCAAAAAATCTTCAGTTGGTTCAGTTAGTGTAGAAGGTCGAATAGTATGTCTACCCAGTAAAGATCTCTATGTGAGTCAATTTACAAACTGCCCAGAATATGGATTACTTACAGATAATGGAAAATATTATGAATTTGCTAATACAGATTCTATCGAAGGAGGCATTGGCAGCTTCTCTCCCAGTCAGCCAGTTGTGGTCAGCGGAAAAATCACCAGCCAAAAGAAATATGATACCGATGGGACACTTATTATTACAACAATTTCTCCCAAATCGAAAGGGGCAGATTCTGAAAAATACGAAACTGAAACAATTGAAATTGAACCGGAAAACCAATAACCTTCAAATATTTTTTATCTGTAACATTTTAGCCGATGATCATAAGGAGAGGTAGGAGTTCGCGGGTAAGAGGATTGAAGGTCATGCCCATAGCTTCAAGAGCGGTGGCGCCAAGCAAATCAGAATCTTTTTTTTCTCCAAAGACAACTGGCGTGCCGCCTTTTTTTCCGTTCATCTGAAATCTGGCGATACCTACAGCGCGTTTCATCTTCTCTCCATTGGCCAAGGTAAACTGACGGGTTTCTTCGGGTTTTATCTTTAAATTGTTAAGAATTCTTTTAGGGATTACGGAATAAACTGCACCTGAATCAATTAGACAGTCAACTGTCGTTTTTTTATCCGGGTCAGCCGGATTGGAGATGGTGATCGAAACAAAGGTAAGACCCATTTTAATAAATATTATATAATTTTTTCAGCTCGTAGATGGTGGTTTCCTGGCGGTCAAAGAGGGGTTTTAACATTTGGCAGGAGAGGATTATTCCAAAATTAATACATATTAAAATATGTATTGCAATACTTGACAGAAGAGTATTAATAGTTATAAAATATTTTGATATGGATACGAAAATTATTCCAATTACCGACTTTATAAGAAAATTCGGCGAGTATACCAAAGTGTTAACCCGTCTGGATAAGCTTATTCTTACCAGAGAGGGTCGTCCTTTCGCGATAGTGAAGGCGACACCGGAAGAGAAAAACAGACAGTTAGCCCGTTTCATCGGGATCTGGAAAGATACTAAATTGGACGATGATAATTTTTGGAAGAAAGTCCTTATCAGAAAAAGCCGTAAGAAAGAAATAATACTTTGACCTACTTTTTAGATACCACTGTAATTATTGATCTTCTCAGAAAGAAAATACCGGCTGTTGATTTTATTACTTTACATATGGATGATGCTTTTATAACAAGCTGTATCTGTGAGATGGAAATTGCTTCTGGAATTTATCGGGAGGAGGAATCAAAGATCGAGAAGCGGAGAAGAGAAGTTAAGGATTTATTTAATTCTTTCTATCAGGTCTTACCGTTTAATTCAGAACAAGCATATATTGCCGGACAAATTAAAGCAGGACTGGCTAAAAAGGGAGAACTAATAGATGATTTGGATATTTTAATCGGAGCAGCAGTATTATACCAACAATCTGTCTTAGTCACATCAAATATTCGTCATTTCACCCGCATAAAAAATCTGCAAATCCATAAATTATAAATCTCTTATTTAACTTCATAGATTGTGGTTTCCTGGCGGTCGTAGATAGGTTGGAGTATGGAGGAGTGGAAACGTGGTATAATGTTATTCCTACAAATTTTTGTTGACAACTTAATAAATTCTGCTCATACTTGTTAAATATGTTACACCCGAAATTTATTTTTTTCATCGTTTATAAAACAAAAGATAACAACTGGAGAGCTTTTTGTAGTCCGTATGATGTGTCGTGTGAAGCTGATACAAGAGAAGAAGTAAAAAGTAAATTAGAATCACTAGTCAGATTATACGAAGAAGGATTGAAAAAATATAAGTATCCTAAACATCTTACAGTAAGAGAATTGTCTGACGAAGAAGATCGGAAGGTTTTTAATTCTGCCCTTAAGCAAATAATGGATGACTTTTCCCAAAAAATGATCAGGAAATATTCCTTATATCAAATCAGCAACAAGAAAGAAGAAATTAAATTGGATCAATATTCAGGGACAGCGGCGTACTATCCTCCCTGCTATAATTGATGTGCCTGTTCAAACCAACATTGAATTTTCCGACTTTTTAAAAGCGATAAAAATAATCGCTTCCCAAAAATTCAAAGCTATCAGTATTATTAATAAGCCTGGTAGTGGTAGAAGGATAGAATTGTTTCTTCGCGAAAATGATCCTTTTCCAAAAGAAATGTGGGTTGTTCATGAGAGTAAATACGTTTATTCGAAAGACTTAAAAAAAGCCTGCAGTCATTTGGGCATTACAGTTAATCAATTTGAAGAGATAGTACATTCTTTATAAAAGAATAAAAATAAAAGTGAAAGCTAAGAAGGAAAAAAAGCTGATAAATACCTCTTATTTTTATAGGGAATAAATATGTTAATATTCGTTCCTTTTAGTAATATTAGGTGTCTGATTTTGGTCAAGAAATTGAAAAGTGGAGAGAATATTGTTTGATAAACTGGAAAATTCGGAAGAATCTTCTTTATCTACAGAAGAATACCAGACAGCTATTATATTTTCGTTATGAGAAAATAAATAGATTGATTGATTTCCTGTATCGCCCGGAGGGAAATAGATGGTTTTTATAGCTGGTTTTCCGGAAAATGAGGAAGTTTGCCAATTAAGATCATATGGTTCAGAAGCATCAGTAGCAAACTTATTATTGCCAACTTCTTGTAAGATTAAATTACTTGGATTTGGAAGTACATCTATAGAGATAGACATTCCAAATGGATATTCATCATTTGAGATGAAAATATTAAAGAGAGCTTCTTTGGGAATTAATTTAACATTAGGGGGATAATTTATTTTAAAACCATATTTTTCATTTTTATACGTTTTCCAATTTGAAGTATCAACAGTCTGATTCTGATCTGAAATATTAAAGATTGTGCTAACCGGTGCAAGAGTCGGAGTAATCTGTCTTGAGATTTTAATCTGAGTAGATTGTTCACCGAGATAGTAACCTACGAGGCCGAAAACAATAAGACAGATAAAAATAATTTTGCCGAGGAGGAAATAATCAGGAGGCTGTGAGCTTTTATTCTTGACGTTAACTGGATTTTTCATTTCCGTAAAAAAGTATAACATAATTCAGACATCAGACCTGATAGGTAAGTACACTTCGCGGGGTTCGAAATGACAGGTAGTTGTTATTTCATCTCATAGATGGTGGCTTCTTCGCGGTCGTAGACGGGTTTAAGGATGTTGGGGTAAAGATAGTCAGGGTAGAACTGCTTTTCCTCGGGACCCTGAAAGACCAGAGTAATTTTATTATCCATAAGAAATGATTTGGCTTCCCTCTCTGCCATTTTCATGGTAAACAATTTAGCCACCTCAGGTTCTTTACGGTCAACATTATAGGTGTAACCATTATGGCCGATGAAACTGACGGTATGGGTATATACCGGCAAATAATTTCCGGCATAGAAAGTGCTGACGGAGGTGGTTTTCGGAGGATAGTTTTTGTTAATAAAGTCAAAAGCGGCAAAAAGACGATTGTCAAGATAAGTATTGCCAAAAATGGGTGAATATTCGCGGATTTGATCTTTGACGCTCCAAACAATTTCACGATAGGAATAGGCAAAGAACAAAAGACCCACCGTCGCTAAAGCTATGGCGGGCGAGCAAAAAACAAATAATTTTCTTATTAATTTAATTAAATATTCAAGGCCTAAAACAGCTAAAATTGACATGGATAGATAGGGAATTCCCTGGATAAGCCGGATATTGGACATGCCTAACTTTCCGGCTGCGGGAATAAGAAGAATGGGAACAGCAAACCAGCAAGCTATAAATATGCGATCAAATTTTTTGGAGAGCAGGGAAATAACGGTCCCCGTTAAAGCAAATGGAAAGAGTATTCCCAAGGCGCCAATTAATTCTTTATCAAGGGGATACTGAAGATTTCTTTCCCATAAAAGATACTGGTTCCAGGGGAAGCCTTTTTGGGTTTGGGAAACCATGAAGCTCAACGATAATAATCCAATTATCCAATAAACAAATAAATACCAATAATTACCAATTAACAATTTCCAATTTTTCAAATTCAAAACAATATAGAAAAGAAGCGTAGGTGGTAAGACAATAAGAAGGATAATTAGACTGGGGGTGTGAATAAAAGACATAAAAAGCGCTAAGGGTAAAGCGTAAAGAAGATATTTAATTTTTTTTGATGAGAAAAATCGCAGAATTAGGATTACCGAAACAATAAGCAGGAATCCGCCGAACATATGGTGGGGAAGGTAGGCGGCGCGTCTGACAGGATCCATTCCGGTCCACCAGTACATATAAGGGGTATCACCTTTAAAAAACGGAGCTGCAAACAGAAAGAAGAAATAGATAAGATGGGGATAGGGAAGTTTAAGCATTATTATAAGCCGGTAGGCGGTAATAAAGAAGAAAATGCCGGCAATTATGCGTATTGCATGATAAGTATAGGCATGAGGAATCTGCAATAATTGACTTAATTTTCCTGCCCAAGTGAAATAGGAAAATATTATTGATGATTTGTGGGTTTCAGTTGTATAAGGATCATAGATTATCCAATTCCCGCTGGTTCCCTGATTCATTAAGCTTTGATAAAAATAAAAATCCTGGACATTATTGTGGATTAGAGCATAGGTTCTTCCCGCCGGAGATCTTTTGGCAAGAGTGTATAAAGGAAAGATATTAAGTGTTAGTATAGTTGCGGTTGTAATAATGAAAAAAAGAATATTTAGAAAATAGAATCTTTTAAACTTCATTTTAATTAGCATATTATCATAATAAGAAGCTTTATGAACAAGAAATTAATTATTTTATTATTTTTGGGATTTTTGTTCAGATTATTTTTAGCCTCCTTAACTTATGATGGTTTGACTTATGATGTTGGTTATTATGTCATTTTAGCCAAAAGAATCTTAGCGGGGGAGTTGGTCGCCGATTGTTGCGGCAAGAATGCCGGCTATCCGTTTTTTTTAGCCATAGTCGGATTTATCTTCGGAATTGATAATCTCTGGGCATTAAGGATTATCCAAATCATTACAGATTTAATTACAGCGATAATTATTTTTATTCTGGCAAGAAGAATCTTTGAAAATCAGAAAGCAGCCTTCATATCGTTTATTTTGTATCTTTTTAATCCGTTTACAAGTGCGTATACGGGCTTAAGACTGCCGGAAACAGTCTCTATTTTTCTGGTAACGCTTACTTTAGTAATAATCACAGCCAAATCATTTACCAAAAATTTCTTTTTATGGTTTGCTTTGGGAGCAATACTGGGAGTCACATTATTTATCAGACTGCAATTTTATTATTTTGTTTTTATCATGATTTTTATGCTGAGCTTTTTATATTTCAGGAGGGGGAAAAGAATTTATTTCATATTTTTTACGTTGTTAAGCTTTTTTATTTTTTCCTTATATTCAATAACAGCCAATTATTTTACCTACCAAAAAATAAGATTGACCCCTCCTTATAACCGTGCCTGGTCATTGCTGTATATGAATTTCTATGACTATGAATATCCTGAACTGTTTATTGAAGAAAAAAATATTCATCCGGAATTGAAGAAGATTATGCAGGAATATTTTTCCGCATCGTTGACCCGTAATGAAAGAGAAGTTGAGGAACTGAATGATAAGTACAGGATGCTTTTTTGGAAAAAATTGAAGACTACTTCGGTGAATTTTTTAATAAATTATAATAAAAATATCCTACGGATTTGGGATAAAACACACATGGCTGCTTATATAGATCCTTATTATCCTGCCGATAAATGGATTTTAAGAGCAGTTAATGTGACTTCACTATTACTATTTTTAACGGGAATATACGGATATATAAGAAAACAGAAGGGAAAAATAATAAATAGTCCTTTGATCATGTATACGTTACTTTTTTTTCTGTACATAACTTTTTTATTTCCTCTTCTGACCAATGAGAGTAGGCACAGTTTAATTTATTATTCACTTATTTATTTCTGGGCGGGATACGGATTTTTACTTATTTATAATTATGTTTTTAAGAAGCGGTAAATTGAAACAACTTCATTTTGGAAAATAAGCCTGAGGAAAGGATAATCGTTAATGTTACCGCCAAGCTGTTTCTCCAGTTCCCCGAAATAAATGTAATCTATATTATTGTTTTTGAGAAATTCTTCAGCTTCATTTTCGGATAATTTCATAGAAAAAAAATTTTTACTAAAGTTTTCTTTCTCCCAGGCTTGAATTGTCAGATCTGTATGTCCGACGTAGCTTCTCATCAGAGTAAAAGCGGGAATTATATTACCCATCATCATGGTACTAAGAAAATTAGACTCTTTAGGAATATTTTTTTCAATAAATGTGAGAGCTTTATAAGTTTTGGAAGGCATATGAAATTGATGGCCGGATGAATAAAAATCAAAAGCCTGAAGTCTTAAAGTAAGGATTTTCAATGAAACAGAAAGATTGATAAGAAGAAATATAAATACTAAAGCGAATTGCAGAAGATTTTTTCTGATTTTCGGAATCATTTTAAATATAAAATATGCAGTTAAAATTCCCAGCGGTACATATGGTGAAATTTGGAGAATACGGTGTTTTGGGATATTTATAATATTTGCAAGCGGGAGCAATATAAAAGGCAATAACGCCCAAAAAGCAACTAACAAATAATCAATATTAAGATGTTTTATTATGACAATGATTGCCGGTAATGAGAAAAAAACAGCCAAACCCAAAGATAAAACCGCTTCCCGATTAAATTCCGGACGGAAATTATACATTTCAATCTCAAAAAGACGAATGTGGTTCCATGGGAAACCCTGCTTTTCCTGAGCTGTGATTATAAGGTAAGCAAGTAAATTAAGAATAATTATTAAGCCTAATCCGAAAATTTGGAATTTCTTAAAAAAAATTCTTTTATTTACTAAGATATTTCTCAAAGTTGATAATATAAATGCAGCAGGAATACAGATTAGATAAACTGCCAGAATGGGAGGGAAGATAAGTCCGCCTAATAAAATTAAAATTCCGGAAAAAAAGGCGTAGACTAATTTGTGGTGACGGATAAATAAGATGAAAAAAATAATTGAAATAGATAGAAGTGCTTGTCCTAAAATATGATGAGGTACAGCATTTAGCCTTCTAAGAGCATCCTGGTTTATCCACCAGGGTATTCCGGCAATATACATATTAAAATTAACAGTATCTTTAAAAAAAGAAATTGGAGAAATTGTGGCAATTAAACTGAAAAGACCGCCCCAAATTGCGACTGTTTTTCCTAATAACAAATAAGATAAAAGATAGAGGGAAATTATATATATTTCCAGGGAAATAAACCGTGAAAGATGGTAAATATAAGGCACCCAAATATTAGAAACTGATGCTAATTTTCCTAAAAGAAGGTAAAAAATATGAAACATTCCAGATGAGGTTGCTTCAGTAGTATAAGGAGAGTGTTTCAACCAATATCCATGGATGCCCAGAGTTATATAGGAAAGATATGAAAAATAATCCAAAACCAATTCCTGATGGGCCAGGGTAAAGATAAAGTTTGGAGGGTTATTATAGATATGTTTGATAAAAATCAGATTCGATAAAAAAATCATTGAATTGGCAATCAGAAAATAAAAACAAAATAACCGGGAATAAAATATTTTATTTAAAATATTTTTCATGAAATAACTATACCAATAATTTCATAATTTGGAATAATATAGAATAGTGATATGGATGAAGTGAAAAATAATATTTATTATCTTATTGCTTTATCGATAATAACCTTTGTCGGATTTTATAGTTTTTATGTCAGTTATCAGATAAGTAATTTTCATCCTGTAATAAATTCATCCAGCTATATAGATAATTTCTCATCTTCGCTTCACCCGGAAAATGAAATATTAATATACCAAACCGGATGGCTACTTCTTTTTATTTTTGTTCCATTAATTTATTTTTTTTACCGTAAAAGCTTGGAGTTTATTCCAAAATCAATAAGATCTTCAGTATGCGGAGTTCTAATAAGACTTTTAGTAACAGCAACCATTTTTCTGATATTTATATTATTGAAGGCAGCACAGATACCTCTACTCTTAATATTAGTGTCTTATTGTTTATACTTTATTTTGGCAGGATTATCATGCTATATACTTTCTTTGAAAAAGCCTCTGATATTGGTTTACCTACAAAAGACAATAGACCTTATTGTCGGAACATTATTCATTATTTTTAATTTTTATTTATTAAAATCACTCTTTTCGGATCAATTTGAAAAAGCACTTGTAGGAGAATTCTACAAATATAATTTTGTTTACTTGGACAGATTGCCTTTTTCGGAAATTGGAATTGTTGTTTTCGTTTTACTTTTCTTTTTATTTTTTGGGGAAAAGATGAATAACTCACTGCAAGATCTTTTAACAATACCTATTAACCGAATTATTTTTACTTTAAGTATTATTCTTTTAATTGGGTTTACAATATTTCTATTCGGGTTGCCGAAAGAATATCTTTTTAATTATGTTGCCATGATCGGACCTCTGAATGATGTGGTCGGCGGTAAAACTATTCTTGTTAATTCATTCTCACTTTACGGACTTCTGAATATATATTCTCTAGTACCGATTTTTAAAATTATTAAGCTAAGTTATGAGAATTTTGTATATGTTGTTGGGGCTACTTACCTTTTATTTTATTCAGTAATATTCTTAATAATGGAAAGATGGTTTAAATCGACCGCTACGGCGTTACTTCTATTAATTTTTATTATAGTGGAACATTATTTTACGGTTGAAGGTTCACCTCTTTGCTGTGCCAATAGAAGTTTTATTAGGTTTGGCTGGTGGGTAATTTTGGCAAGCTGGATAATGTGGCAGAGATATATAAGTATTTCGGCTTTCAAATTGCGCGTTATTGAGTTTTTTTTGATTGGATATGCTGTATTTTGGTCATTTGACACAGGTTTACCGATACTATTGTCATACATTGCATATCTGGTAATTCAATTTTGGAATTATAATTCTTCAGTTAAAGCTAATTTGATTAAACTAGCTGTGCAGTTTTTTGGATTAATTTCAACAATTATTATTTTTTTCATATCTATTACTCTTTTCCTGTATTTTTCTTCAAATCAGTTTCCCGATTGGCTGGAGTATTTTGTTCCATCCCGCAGTTTCATAGACGGATTGGATATGATCCGGCTTCCCATATTCGGACCATACCTTTTATTTATGGCAATACTTTTAACCAGTATTTGGTACATATTTTCAGAGGTATTTTCAAAAATAGCTACCCGAAAACGCGGTTCTAAAAATAATTTGTCACTTTTTATTTTTCTGACATTTTATTCACTTTTTTCTTTGACTTATTACTTAGGACGAAGTGATGGAGGGAATCTTATAATTATAATGATTCCATTTATCCTAATTTGTTTCTGGTTACTCTTAAGATTTCGAAGTTATATTTCCAATAGATATTCTGTTTTTTCTATACCATCGTTATACGCAATATTTTCCTTTAGTACTTTTATGATAATTGTAACTGCAATTATTTTAACTGCCGGATTTAGAAATCTCAGGAATAAGTTTATAAATTGGAAATATGCGCAAAAGCCTCAAGGAATTGAAGAATTTTCAGGATTTAAACAAACTTTAAAAGCAATTAATAAAGAATTAAACGATATTCCGATCGGTTCACGAAAAATTGCCATAATTTCATCTTTTGATACAGAATATTTAGTCCGAACTGGCAGTGTGAATGTTATTGATTCAAATGCGCTGACATCTTTTTTTCACAAAGATCAAATAATTAAACTTGGTAATCAGATTATTGAAAGAAGACCAAAAGTTATTTTTGCAGAATCTGTATCCAGCAGTAGTCTTGTAACCCAGCTTATGAATGACTATGTAGTAAAAGAATATCGATTTGCGGAAAATGTCGGTAATCTTTCCAGATGGGAAAGGAAATGAATTTTATTTCTAAAATTACTATTTTATTTCTAATTATTTTTTTCTCGATAATTTTTTCATTTGCTAATTCCAACTATCTATATATAGACGAAATTCTTCATTTCGACCAGATAATGCGTTTTGCAAGAGGAGAGACAGGCATAAATCCATTAATCTATATGATACCTTTCTATCACTTAACTCTATCATTGATTGGAGGAATTTTTAGCAATTATTCAATACAGTTTATGAGAATATTTTCTTTTTTATTAAGCATTTTGACGATTCCGGTGTTTTATCTTGCAGCTTATTCGATTAATAAGAATTCTGCACTTTTAAAGACGTTGCAGTTTAGTTTTCTGCCGATAGTTTTTCCATTTTTCTTTCTGCTTTATACAGACGTTCCTTCTTTATTCAGTGTACTTCTGGTATTGCTGCTTTCACTTCGCAAAAAATATTTAATTGCCGGAATAGCATCAATACTTGCAATATTAATAAGGCAAAATAACATATTATGGGTAATTTTTGTTAACACTGTTATTTATCTGGATAAATTCGGTTTTATGATTAAGGGAGAATATTTAAAGAAACACATAATTAAAAGCTTAACATTCATTGTTAGTATTTTAATATTTTTTATATTTATTTTTATTAACAGGGGTTTTGGTGTTAGAGGGGGAGCATGGCCGCTTTTTTCTTTAATTCCTCTGGGCAATATTTATCTTTTTTTATTTTGTCTTTTTTTACTAACTATTCCGTTGCAACTAGTATATTTACCCGGAATAATTACGACATTAAGGAAAAAGAAATATTTATTTTTACTGATAATTTTATATTTACCTCTATACTTTATGACTTTTAAAATTACTCATCCTTGGAACAGAGACCCGTTTTTTATAAGAAATACAATTCTTTTATTTTTTACATCAGGATTAGGTACCAAATTAATATTCTATTTAATAATAATTTACAGCTTATTTTCGTTTTTGATTACGAAGTTTGAGAGGAATTATTGGCGAGTTTTATATCTGTTTTCATTTATTTTCCTTTGGTTTACATGGCTTATTGAGCCGCGTTATTTTATTGTTACAATGACTCTTTTTATATTAGTCCGAAAACATGAGAATAGATATATCGAATCAGTAATTGCCGGATTATTTGCAGTGTTATCAATTACATTATTCATGGGGATGATTCAAAAACGGTTTTTTCTTTAGACAAGTTAGAGAACTTTATAAAGAATTATTTCATCTTTCTCATATATTTTTTCAAGAAAACTATATTTTAAAAGTATATTATTTATTAATCGCTCGTTTTCACCCTGATATACATAAGAGATATTGTTATCAACTAATAATTTTTTGGCTTCCGATTCCTTCATTGTTTGGGCAAAAAAAGAACGGGTAAGTTGCTCCTTTTGATAAAAATTTATGGTATGGGTAAAGTGTCCAACATAGGTTTTTACGGGAATAAAGGCCGGAATGATATTGCCCATCATTTGTTCGGAGAGGATAAGACTATAAGGCTTCAGATTATCTTCCATATATTTGATGGCATTATAGGTCGGGCGGGGGATATGGAAGTGGTGGCCTGAAACAAATAGCGGTAAGGTGGAGAGACGCTCCTGGAAGATGGTAATTATTGATGGTAAGCCAAAAGTTATAACAGCAACAATAATAACCAAGCGGAAAATATTTCCGGAAGTCTTAGGAATAATTCTCCCGATAGAGGCTCCCGCTAAAATTCCCAAAGGTACTACAGGTGCTTCCTGAAGGAGCCGGATTTTCGGCAGACCCAGGGTAGTGGCAAAGGGGAGCAGCATAAAAGGATAGATTGCCCAAAAAAGAATCAAATAATCCTCAAATCGCCGGGAGAAAACAGACTTTATGACTGTTGGAAATACTATAACGGGCAGGATTCCAAAGAAAAAAAAGAGGCTGTAATTGAAATTCGGCTCATTGGTATTCCAGCGGATAAGTTCATTGGAAGCCCACTGATTCCAGGGAAATCCCTGATGTTGCTGCCAGATAACCATAAGGTATGCTGCGGATGAGGCAGCAATGATGAGGAGAATACCGGCAATTAATTTCCATTTATCCCAAAAGAGTTTTCTGATGATAGGAAGAGAGTAAATTATCAGTCCAAGAGATAGACAGACAACAAGAGGTCCGAGTATCGGAGGAAAGAGGAGTCCTCCGATTAAAGAAAGAAAGGCAGAACAAATTGCAAACCGCCATTTCTGAGTACGCACAAAATGAATGACGGCAATGACGGTTAAGAGTAGTATTGCCTGTCCAAAAATGTGATGCGGAAAGCCGTTGAGACGTTCCAAAGTATCGAAGGACATCCACCAGGGGTAGCCTGCCGGATAAAATTGCAGATTGAGAGTTTCTTTAAACAAAGGGAGAGGGGAAAGGCCGGTAAATAAAGAAAGGCCGGCGCCTAAAATTGCTAAGCGCTGGCCCAAAATTTGATAACAGAGAAGGTAAACAAGCAAGATAAAAAATTCAAGAGAAATAATTCGAGCCAGATGATAAGCAACAGGCGGCCATAAATTGAAAAGGGCAGCCATTTTGCCGACCAGGATATAGTAAAAAAGAAAAAAACCCGGTTTAGTCGGTTCCGAAGTATAAGTTTCGCTATATAACCAGGAGCCGGATTTACCTTGGGTGACAACGGAAAGATAAAGATAGAAGTCATGGGTCCATTCCGTATTGACAAGCGGGTAGACGCTTAGTGGCGGTTGATTGATTTGATGCAGGATGAGAGATGTGTTGGAGAGGATAATAAGGATTTGCGAAAAGAAAAAATAGATAACGAAAGACCTAGTGAAGAAAATTTTTGACATAGCGGTTTAAATCTGAGAGTAATCTCCACAAGACAAAGCCGGCAAACAGATATAGTAAGGGGTAAAAGGGAATAGAATAGCGTTCTTCAGCTAAAATAATCAGGATGAGATTTCCCATAAGCACAGTCATCTGCAGGACCGGAATAATGGGTTCCGCCTGCATAATATAATTGGCCAGGTCCACGTTTTGTTTCTGGTCCATAATGAAGGGTTGAGGAACAAGGCTATTAATCCATATTCGAAATAAAATTCCGAAGATAAAGATCAGTATTAAGCCGATGTATCTGGTATTAGGTGAATTATGTATAATAGGTCCAAGTATACAATGGCCGAGATTAATCTTCTAGCAAAATATCCGCAGGTGAAAAGAAATTTCACCAAAAGAGCAGAAGAGAAAACAGTTGAGGTAAGGAGGATTGCGAGAAAATTCGGGAAAGCATTTTTTGACGGTGAAAGAAAATACGGATACGGAGGATTTTACTATCATCCCCGCTTTTGGACAGGAGTTGTTGCAGATATTATTAAGTACTACAGACTCACCAATAAAAGCAGCATTTTGGATGTCGGATGCGCCAAAGGTTTCATGCTCTATGATTTCCAAAAAGCATTGCCAGGTGCGAAATTGAAAGGGGTTGATATTTCAACCTATGCTATTGATAATGCCCTCACCGATGTGAAACCATTTCTGACTGTTGGTAATGCGAAGGAGTTAGACTATCCTGATAAGTCATTTGATCTGGTTATCTCCATCAACACGGTGCATAATTTGCCGTTAAATGAGTGCAAGCAGGCAATCAGAGAGATCGTGAGAGTGAGCAGAGAAAATGCCTTTATCACTATAGATGCCTACCGAAACACTCGGGAGAAAGACAGACTGGAAAGGTGGAACCTGACTGCAAAAACCTATATGAGTGTAGACGCATGGGAAAAGTTATTCAAAGAAGTAGGATACACAGGAGATTATTGGTGGTTTATACCATGAAGGCAAGAGCTGCTGTCTTATACCGAATTAACAGGCCTTTGGAGATAATCGAGATAGAAATTCCCAAACTGAAAAAAGGGCAGGTTCTGGTTAAAATTTTGGCTTCGGGAATTTGCCGAAGGCAGCTTAATGAAGTTAAAGGCTATTACGGAGAAGACAAATACTTGCCGCATCTGTTGGGCCATGAAGGAGAAGGAGAAGTAGTGGAAACAGGCGAGAAAGTAACTAAGGTAAAAAAAGGGGATTATGCGGTGTTAACCTGGATTAAAGGGAAAGGACAGGAGGAATCCTTCTGTCAGTACAGAAGTAAGGGGACAATTATTAATGCCGGAGCGATAACAACTTTTTCCGATTATGCTATTATTTCTGAAAACAGACTGGTGAAAATTAATAAAAGAATTCCGGCCAGGGTGGGAGCAGTATTGGGTTGCGCCATACCAACAGGAATAGGCATGTTAAGGCATAATCTAAAAGTAAAAAGAGGAAGCTCGATAGCCATTTTTGGCGTGGGCGGAGTGGGGGCAAGTGCCATAATAGGGGCGAAAATGCTTGGTTGTAAGAATATTATTGCTATTGATATAGATAAAGGAAAGCTTGATTTTGCCAAATATTTGGGTGCGACAACGACTATTAATTACCTGAAAGATAACTTTGATTTCCGGGTTGATTATGCAGTTGAGGCAGCGGGTAAAAAAGAAGCCATGGAAACCGCGTTTAGAGTGATTAAAGACAAGGGTACGACCGTTGTGGCCGGCAATCTTAAGAAAGGTGAGTTGATCTGTCTGGATCCTTTTGATCTTATCCGCGGGAAAAGAATCGTAGGCAGCTGGGGAGGCGAAGCAAAGCCGGATGTAGATATTCCATATTATGGAAGAAAATATCTGACCGGAGAACTACGAATAGATAAATTAATTACTCATAAGTTTAAACTTAAACAGATAAATCAAGCTTTGAAAATGTTGGAGGGAGGACAGGTATTAGGCAGAATGGTGATTGAATTTTAAAAGGATGATGTATGAAAAATAAGAAATGGAGAGTTCCATTTGTTTATCTGACAAAACAATTTGCCGATTTAGACAGGTATCTTAAGGCAATAAAGAACGTTGCAAAAAAAGGAGACTTTACATTAGGAGAAAGGCTCAATGAACTTGAGAAAAAAATGGCAAGAATGATGAAAGCACGGCAGGCAATAGGTGTTGCCAACGGGACTGATGCCTTACTTTTAAGCTTAAAAGTGCTGGATATAAAGCAGGGTGATGAAGTAATTACGGTTCCCAACAGTTTTATAGCGACAACGGCTGTAATTGCTTTGGTCGGAGCAAGACCTGTTTTTGTCGATGTCGGTGATGATTATTTGATTGATCCCGATTTGATTGAAAAGTCCATTACAAAAAGGACAAAGGCCATAATTCCCGTACATCTGGCCGGAAATCCCTGTAGTATGGATCGGATTATGAAAATAGCCTCTGAATATAAACTGTCGGTGATAGAAGATGTGGCACAGGCTGTTTTCGGCAAGTTTAACGGAAAATATCTCGGAACATTCGGGATTACCGGATGTTTCAGCTTTCACCCATTGAAAATACTCAATGTCTGGGGTGACGGGGGAATGATCGTCACGAGTGATGAAAATTTAGCAGGACAGTTGCGGTTATGGCGTAATCACGGATTAAAAACAAGGGATGAAGTGGAATTTTTCGCCCATAATAGCCGTTTGGATACAATTCATGCAGCGATACTTTTGGAAGAACTAAAAACTTTAAAAAAAATCATCAATAGAAGAAGTAAGATAGCCGGAATTTATGATGAAATGCTAAGACCGCTTGAGCCTGATCTCCATATTCCGGAACGGAATCAGGAAGAGGCAAAGATAAGCCCGACTTTTACCCAATATGTAATTCAGGTTAAAAAGAGAGCCAAACTCATCGGATACCTGACAGAAAAAGGGATTGAAGTGAAAGTCCACTATCCGATACCGATACATCTCCAAAAAGCTGCCCAATATTTAGGTTACCGGAAAGGAGATTTTCCGGTTTGCGAGAAACAGGCCGATACTATTTTGACATTGCCCTGTCATCAATATCTGACGGAAAAAGACGTGATGTATGTCAGCCGGCAGATTGCCGATTATTACTCGAAATAATGAAAATCGATGTCAGTATTATTGTTCCTGCTTATAATGAAGAGGATAATATTGGGGCGGCGATAGAGAGCGTTTTGAAGGCAGTTAAGGAAACAACAGATGATTATGAAATTATCTGTGTTGATGACGGATCTACTGACAATACCGGAAACATTTTAAAGGGATTAGCAAGAAGAAATAAAAAAATAAAGATTGTCAGAAATGAACATAATATGGGCGGGGGAGCAGCATTTAAGAGGGGTCTGGCGGTGGCCAGCAAAACCTACATTAGCGGTTTTCCGGGAGACAATGACATGTCATGGTTGTCATTGAGAGAGTTGTTGGGGGCGGCTGACAGGGCAGATTTGATTTCTTCCTATATGATAAATCCAGGGAAAAGATCGTTATGGCGAAGAATAATTTCCAGAATTTTTGTGAGGTTATTAAATATTATTTTCAATTTGAATTTGAAATATTACAACGGCTTTTTTATCTGTAAAACCAAACTGTTAAAAAAAATGCCACTTTATTCAGGAGGAGTAACACTCCTGGCGGAAATAAAGATCAGGTTAATAAAAAACGGAGCTTCGTTTACCGAAATTCCTTTTGAACATACCGGACGGAAATCCGGGGCTTCCAAAGCATTTACTTTTAAAAATATTTGGCAGACATTTTACAGTTTGGTATTAGTTTTCAAGGATGTTAAGGACGTGTGATTTGCCGTTATGCCCTATATTTTACTAAGTGCAGCCCTTTTTTCTTTAACCGTTATTCTACATATTTTATTGCATAGAATCTTGATACGATTTGGTATTAATACCTTTAAAACGGTATTTATTTTTTTTCCGGGACTACTATTTACTTGGTTTTTACCGCTTGGGGCCATTGTTTTATATCTGATATATTCCGGCATTTATCTGATTTACTTTATTAATGTTTATATCGGTGAGGCAAGTCCATCGGCTCAAATTTATTTTTTGATAAAGAATAGTCAGGCGAATTCTGAAGAAAAAATCCTCGGTCATTTTTCCGATCAGGAATTGGTCGTCAAACGGTTAAATAATTTGGCAGATTCCGGATTGGCGGTGAAAAAAGGTACAAAATATTATCCGGAGTCAAAAGGCAGAGTGATAGTGTTTTTTTTTGAAGTGTACAGAAAAATACTGGGATGGGAGGAAGGAGGACAGGGATGAAGACAGCCCTGATAAGGTTCTTATTATTTGTCGTCTGCCATGTTTTATGGTTCAGGATGGGGAAGGTAAAAGAACCAGTCAGGGTACTTATTTTATCTTTTCTGCTGGTAGGAGTATTAACGGGATGGTTGGAATGGGGTATTCTGTCCTGGTTTGTCTATGCATTGTTAGTAATTGCCTATATATTGGGTATTTTCGGAATGATGATGGCTTCATTGAGAGTGAGGATTCTGTCCCTGATAGTCAAAGAAGGAGACAGGGGAATCACTCTCCCGGCAATTCTGAAAATTTACAACAGAGATAAAATAATTAAAAATAGGCTGGCAAGACTGGTTGGAAGCCGGGATGTTTATTTAAGAAATAATAAATATCATTTACAAAAACAATTCTCTTTATTTCTTATCCATGGGTCGATATTTGCACTTTTGAAGAAGTTATACGGTTTTAAATAAGAACAACATGCGGACTTTAGTGACCGGGGCGAACGGGTTTATCGGCAGCCATTTAGTTAAAAGATTACTTCTGGATGGCCACTTTGTAGTTGCTTTAGACAGATTCAGACAGGGTAAAAAAAACTATGCTGATTCGATGAGGAATCACCCCAAATTAACTTTAGTAAAAGCTGATTTGGCCATTAAAAGAGAGATAAGAGGTGTTTATTTCAAAGACATAGACTGGGTATTTCACCTGGGGGCAGTATCCAAAACAGAAGAATCGTTCGAAAGACCTGTTTATTATCATCAAGTAAATGTTTCCGGAACTTTTTATGTTTTAATGGCCGCAAGAGAAGCCCAGATTAAGAGATTTATTTATGCTGCTTCTGCCTCCTGTTACGGAGTGCAGAATTATTGGCCGACGCCGGAGGAAGCGGAAATAAAGCTTGATTCAATTTATGCAGCCAGTAAATATTTAGGGGAGCATTTGGTTCTACACTTCGGAAAGGTATATAAAATGCCGGTAATTTCTTTACGGATGGTCAGCGTATACGGGCCTAAATTAATTAAGGGAGGGTCTTATGGGTCGATCCTGACTAAATTCATGAGACAAAAAGAAGCCGGTCAGGAATTCACGGTGGTAGGCGACGGGAGGCAGAGACGGGATTTAGTCTATGTTGAAGATGCAGTTGAGGCTTTTATGTTGGCGGCAAAGTCGAAGATTACAAATGAAGTTTCGAATATCGGAGGAGAAAATACATACAGTATTCTGGAAATAGTCAGACTTTTGGGAGGAAAGATTACCTATCTTCCCAAAAGGCCATGGGAGGGCAGTTTCAAGCAAGTTGATACGTCTAAAATTAAAAGACTTTTAGGCTGGAAGCCAAAGGTAGATTTAAAAGAGGGGATAGGTCGGATACTTCAAGGGTGATTATTTATGAAATGCATTGTTACCGGCGGAGCCGGCTTTATCGGCAGTCATTTAGTAGAAAGACTTTTGTTGTTGGGACATCAAGTTTTGGTTTTAGACAATTTTTCTACAGGCAGACCGGAGAACATTTCCAGCTTCAAATTAAAAAAACTTAAATTGGTAAAGATAGATTTATCC
>MFJM01000031.1:35846-43556 GCA_001779205.1 Candidatus Gottesmanbacteria bacterium RIFCSPHIGHO2_02_FULL_39_14 | reverse complement strand
ATAAACAGAATTTTTCCGTATTTCAATAATATAGACTGGGTGTTTCATTTGGCTGCGTTGGCCGATATTGTACCGTCAATTGAACATCCCGATAAATATTACCAGACCAATGTTAACGGAACGGTCAATGTATTGGAAGCTGCAAGAATCGGTGGAGTAAAAAGATTTATATATACGGCATCTTCCTCATGTTATGGCATTCCCGGAAGTTGTCCCACAAAAGAAAGTGCTTTAATTGATCCCCAATACCCTTATGCATTGACTAAATATATGGGAGAAATATATGCGCTAACTTACGGGAAATTGTTTAAACTGCCAGTAATTTCTTTGCGGCTTTTTAATGTCTACGGACCACGATCCCGAACGAGTGGAGCCTATGGAGCAGTATTTGGTGTATTTTTAGCCCAAAAACTCCATAACTTGCCTTATACCGTTGTCGGTGACGGCCGACAAAAGCGGGATTTTATCTATGTGACGGATGTAGTTGAGGCGTTTATTAAGGCTGCAGAATCAACCGTTGCGGGAGAAATTTTTAATGTAGGTACAGGTAAACCCCAAAGTGTAAATCAACTCGTGAAACTTTTAGGAGGACGGGTAACCTATGTACCCAAAAGACCTGGAGAACCATATTATACCCAAGCAGATATTTTAAAAATAAAAAAAGTCTTAGGCTGGCAGCCGAAAATCAGTTTTAAGGAAGGAGTGAAAAAGATGTTGGAAAATATTGACTATTGGAAAAAAGCCCCAGTCTGGACGCCTAAGAAGATCAGTACCGCTACAAAAGAATGGTTTAAATATTTGCGAACGTAAATAAATGACTCCAAAATCTTTTTACCAGAGGAAAATAACTATTTCATTTCCCTGGGATCTTCCAGATAAAATTAACGGACCGGCGGTGATGTTTGATGTCAATGCTGCATCGCATAATATCGCTTATTTGGTCAAAATAGCCCTTGAATTATTGGTTGTAGACAAAAAAAATGTTCATCAAGCTTTAAAAGCTATTCCCGAGGCTGTTTTGGCAGGGGAGAGCGATGATCCGTTATTACAAAAAAGATTTTTTGTCAGCAATAGTGCCTCACTTGTTAATAAAGCGGATTTGCATAAGAAAAAAGTAATTCTGATAACCAACAACGGTACTCATACTATAAATGAACTCTGGGAAAAGGGAGCCGATCCGATTTTGGTGGCAGGTTATGCCAATTTGCAGACAGTTGCTAACTGGTTATTGAGGAATTATCTTGATACTCCAATGATTACTCTTGTTCCGTCTGGAGGGAGGGAAGAGAGATATGCCCAAAATCGCAATTTATTGGAAGATTTACTTTGCGCCCAGGCTTTGGAAAAACTGTTGCGGGAAAAAAAGCCTGATTTAAAGGCAGATTTTAGCAAAGCAAGAAAGTTTATCAAGGATCATAATCCCCAATATTGGCCGACAAAAGAAGCTGATTTGGCACTTATTTTTACTGAAAAAGATTTGTATCAGGTCGTACCAATCTGCATAAAACATAAAAACGGATTTTTGCAGATTAAAAATTGGAGATGATGATGTTTAATTCAAAGAAAAAATTTCACGGTTGGATTATTAGAGGGAAAAGGTATTCCGCTTTTATCGGTAATTTGCTGGCTATGAGGCAACCGGCACATATAGTTAGCAAACCGGTAAGAAAAAACAGAAAATATCTAGAGAGAGTCGTATATGTGGGATGTATACATGGAGGAAATGAAGATATTTATGAGAAACTGGAAAATTTAACCAAGAATCCGCCTGATTATCTTATCTTTTCCGGAGATATTACCGGAACTGCTGAAATAGAGAAATTAAAAAAATATTTCTATGATGAAAAAGAACGAAAAAATAACAGTATATTTGACAAATTTGAATATTTCGGAAACTGGGCGGCAACGTTAGCAAAAGAAAAAAGACAAAAGCTTTTGAACAGATTGCATAAAAGTGCAGAAAAACTTCTCAGAGTAATTAAGAAAATAAAGAAATCAGGGACAAAAATATATTTAATTGAGGGCAATTGGGATAATCCAAAGACAAGCGGGATAAAAGTCATCATGGGTGAGGATATTACTGATATTATTGATGTACCCGGATTCTTCAAAAGTCATGGTTTTAACTTTATAAGGAACATGATGACAGTTTCCACAAAAACAACCTTTCATATTTTATTGCCTTTTAACACTTTGTTACATTTCGACGATATAACGAAGAAAGAAATCGAGAGTGTACAGGAAAAAATTGCGAAAGCAAGAAAGAACGGAAAAGTCATCATTATGGTTGGACATGCGGAAGCTAATTGGAGGGTACACCACCTTCAGCAAAAAAACAGCCGGGTGTTAGGTGAAAGAGGATTGGTTATCCGTAATTTTAGCCGAGCGATGGCACTTTTTTGCCCTGATGAAGTGATTTATCCTCACCAGCATGCCCAAATCCGCGATGAAAAGGGAAATCTTATTGATTTAAATGCCAAATACATTCTGCAAGTAAGACATGATGGAGTCAGATTAATTGATGAGCCAGATAAATTAAATTTAGACCGGAAAAATATTGTTACTACTTATATTCCTTTTGGTTTTTTGGCGGAGTAAGTTTTAATAAAATAAAGAAATTTCAAATTGACAAACATAATATTTATGGTGTATAGTATATACATACTATGAATACAGCAATGGAAACAATCAGACTCAATATTACGGTCCCAGCTGAGGTGCTACGTGAGGTCAAGCAATCTACTGAAAAGAGAGGAGTGAGCAGGTTTATCACTGAGGCTCTGGTGGAGAAGCTGGACCGGGTTAAGCGGAGTAAAGCGCTTAAAAAGATGCAAACATTACCTCCCGCATTTCCTTATATTACCGATAGCGCTTCTTATATTAGGAAGATTCGGAAAACGGATGAGAAACGCATGAAACGGATAGGGGTATGAATTCTTATCTTGTAGACAGTGATGTATTGATTGACTTTTTTAACAAAAGGAAGGAGGCAACAAATCTTCTCTACAAGTTTCTTTCCGAGTTTTCAGTAGCTATTTCCGTACTATCCCTGATGGAATTACGCGCAGGTTGGAATAAAAAACAGCGTGATATCTACTTTCCACTTCTTTTTGATCTTTTCACCGTTAAGGTAGTGACAGGCGAAGTTGCAGAACTAGCCGGATCAATACGCTACGATTATAAGCGTAAAGGTGTTGTTTTATCAGGAATTGATTGTCTTATTGCGTCAACCGCAATACTTGGCAACTATATATTGGTGACAAAAAACGTAAAAGACTTTCCCATGAGAGAATTGACACTTTACCGTAGTAAAAAATTGAAAGCTTGAATATACTTAAGAATAAGACAGACGTTCTTCACTTCGACCTAAGCAAAATGATGAATTCTAGAGCGGTCTGCTATGTGGTAATATAGTGGCGATGGAGAGAAGCAATCCGACAAAACTTAAAAGATTAGCCGATCTGGCAAGAATAGTCAGGAAACTGAAAGAACAGGGCAAAAAAATTGTCCATTGTCACGGTGTTTTTGATCTGATTCACCCCGGACATATCAGGCATTTTTCTCAGGCAAAAAAATACGGGGATATATTGGTGGTGACTATTACGGCTGATGCTTTTGTCAATAAAGGACCGGGCAGACCGGTTTTTAAAGAGGATTTGCGGGCAGAGGTTTTATCTTCCATTGAATATGTTGATTATGTGACAATTGTTAATTCCGGTTCGGCAATTTTGGCTATTAATAAAATCAAACCGGACTTCTACGTAAAGGGACCCGATTATAAAAAAAGAAAGGTTAATCCGTATGTTCCCCAAAAATTAAAGAGTGAGGAGGAAGCAGTCAGCAAATGGGGGGGTAATCTGGTTTTTACAGAAGACGTGATTTTTTCCTCATCACAACTGATTAACGAAAATCTTTACGTTTATCCTCCGGCAACAAAAATGTATTTAGACAATCTTAAAAGTAAATATTCTGCCGATTTTATCATTAACCAACTAACCGGGCTGCGCAACTTAAAAATACTGGTTATTGGGGATGCCATTATTGATGAATATCATTATTGTCTGCCAACCGGTAAATCTTCAAAGGAACCGGTAATGGTTCATCAATATATTGCCGACGAGACTTTTATCGGTGGAACTCTAGCCACAGCCAATCACTTAAGCGCACTTTCGGACAAGGTGACGTTATTGACGCTTCTGGGGAAGAAAAGATCTTATGAAAGATTTATTAAAACCAAATTAAAACCGACTGTTGTGCCGATATTTTTTTACCAGGGGAATATATCGACTATCATTAAAAGAAGATATGTTGATTTCTATACCAAGCAAAAATTATTTCAGCTGGCCTTCATCAAAGAAAATTTCCTGTCTGACAAGATTGAGCGGAGAATTGTCCGATTCCTGACCAGGGAAATCGGCAAATATGATTTGGTTATTGTGAATGATTTCGGGCATGGACTGATGAGCCGAAAAATTATTGCTACCATTTGTAAAAGCGCCCGTTTTCTTTGCTTAAATGTACAGGCGAATTCCGCCAATTACGGTTTTAATGTGATCGTCAAATACCCGAGAGCTGATTTTGTTTGTATTGACACTCAGGAAATAAGACTGGCCACCCACGATCAGTTCGGAGAGCTGCCGCCACTGATTAAGAAAATTTACACGGTAATGAATTGTAAAATGTTGATAGTGACAAAAGGACAGGAAGGCTCCATTTGCTATCAAAAAAAGAGAGGTTTTCATGAAGTGCCGGCTTTAACGGACAGAATCGTTGACCGGGTGGGAGCAGGAGATGCTCTTTTTGCGGTTACCTCTCCCTGTGTCTACTCAGGCTTGGAAGACGAGATTACATCTTTTGTAGGCAATATAGCCGGGGCGCTGCAGGTACAGGTGGTCGGCAACAGCAAACAGATCGAGTTAATAGACCTGGTGAGGTTTATTACCAGATTGTTAAAGTAAATTAAACAGACACTCCCGATGTGTCTAGCTAGTACACTCCTGGAGTGTGCAAGGGGAAATTATGGAAATCAAACAGGTTTTGGTTACCGGAGGAGCCGGTTATGTAGGCGCAGTGTTAGTGCCTATATTACTTAATAACGGAGTTAACGTTAAAGTAATAGACTGGTATATTTTCGGCGATAAGATTTTCGGCAAATACGACCACCATCCGGGATTAAAACAAATAAAGGGCGACATCAGAGACGGGAAGTTAATGGATCGGGAGCTGGACGGGACTGATGCTGTAATTCATTTGGCTTGTATTTCCAATGATCCTTCTTATGAGCTTGATCGAAATTTCGGAAAATCCATTAATTATGATGCAACTAGACAACTGACCGATTTGGCTAAAAAAAGGGGAGTGGCAAGGTTTATTTACGCTTCAACTTCAAGTGTTTATGGAATTAAAAAAGAAGCGGAGGTAACAGAGAATTTATCTTTGGAGCCTTTGACCGATTATTCAAAGTATAAAATGTTGTCCGAACAATATATCTTAGGACAACAGAGTGATGATTTTACTGTTGTGGTTATCAGACCGGCGACCATTTGCGGTTACTCACCGAGAATGCGGCTTGATCTGACGGTGAATATGCTGACAGTTCAAGCTTTAACACGGAAAAAGATTTCCGTATTCGGAGGGAAACAATACCGGCCGAATATCCATATCAAGGATATGGCGGAGTTATATTTAAAAACTTTGAAATATCCGAAAGAAAAGATTTCCGGAAAAATATATAATGTCGGATATCAAAATTATACTATTCTGGAAATTGCGGACATGGTCAAAAAAGTCATCGGAGATCCCCAAATTGAAATTGCAGTTTCACCGACCAACGATAACCGGTCTTACAGAATTGCTTCCGGGAAGATAAAAGAGGAACTTGGTTTCGTACCAAAACACACGGTCGCGGAGGCAATAATTGATATCAAGAAAGCCTTTAGGGCCGGGAAAATAGCAAGTCCGGAGAGCGACAGCCGATATTATAATATTAAAAAAATGAAAGAAATATTAGGTAAATGAAACCCAAAAATAGATTGTCCAGTCAGGCATTTATTGATGACTATATCAGGGGATTGAAAGAAAGTCTTGACAGGCTTCCGCGTGACAAGATTGAGGAGGCAATCGGGATAATTCTTGAGGCATATAAGCGGGGAAGAAAAATATTTGTCATGGGTAACGGAGGGAGCGCCAGCAATGCTTCACACATGGCCTGTGATTTGGGGAAGGGGACATTGAGAAGAGTTTATGATGAGCGGGAAAAGCGGTTCAGAGTGATTTCCTTAACCGATAATGTGGCTTTGATGACAGCTTTTGCCAATGATCTCTCATACAGCGATGTTTTTGTCCAACAGTTGAGGAATTTAGTTGAGGCGGAGGATGTGGTAATTGTACTTTCGGGATCCGGAAACAGTATTAATGTGGTAAGGGCTGTCAAATATGCTAAGAAGAAAGGAGCTAAAACCATAGGCTTACTGGGATTTAAAACAGGAGGGAAACTGGCTGCAATGGTTGATTGCGCCATTATTGCTGACAGTCTTCACTACGGGCAATGCGAGGATATTCAACTTATTTTAGATCATATTATTACATCCTGGATCGCCAGGGTAAAACAGAAAATGTTATGAAAGATACAAAATTACTTAAGAATTTATATTATCAGATGTTGCGGATACGGATGGTGGAGGAAGAGATTGCCGACCGCTATAAAGAAGGACAGATGCGCTGTCCCACTCATCTTTATATCGGTCAGGAGGGCGTGGCTTGCGGAGTATGCGCCAATTTAAGACAACAGGATACGGTCGTTTCCTACCACCGTTCTCATGGGCATTATTTAGCCAAAGGGGGCAATTTAAAAAAGATGATCGCCGAACTCTACGGTAAAGTGACGGGATGCAGTGGAGGTCGCGGAGGATCGCAGCATTTAATTGACCTGTCGGTAAACTTCGGCGGAGCCATACCGATTGTGGGCGAAACTATACCTTTGGCTGCGGGAATGGCCTGGGCCAGCAAAATGAAAAAAGAAGATGCACTGACAGCGGTATTTTTCGGAGATGCGGCTGTTGAGGAAGGAGTTTTGGCCGAAAGCCTGAATTTTGCCAGTTTAAAAAAATTGCCGATTTTGTTCGTTTGTGAAAATAACTTATATTCCATCTGTACCCCTCTTGTGTTTCGGCAACCTGACAGACCGATTTACGCTTTTGCCTCAGCTTTTTCCATGCCGGCATACCAGGGTGACGGAAATAAGGTGATAGAGGTTTACCAAATGACAAAAAAGGCAATCGAATATATAAAAGAGGGTAAAGGACCTGTGTTTCTGGAATTTCTAACTTACAGATACCGCGAGCATTGCGGTCCTAATTTTGAACCCGAGGGTTGGCGGCCAAAGAGAGAATTTGATTATTGGTTGAAGAAAGATCCGGTTTTAACGATGGAGAAGCATCTGATTGTCAATAAACTATCAGGCAGGCAAGAAATGGAAAAGATGAAGAGAGAAATAAAAAAAGAAATCAAGGAGGCGTTTGATTTTGCCCGCAAGAGTCCGTTTCCAAAGAATAATCCAAATATTTCGCAAGTATACGCATGAGAAAGCTGACTTATACTCAAGCGATCAATGAGGCAATAGACCAGTCGATGGAGAAAGACCCGAGGGTGATGGTTATCGGGGAAGGGGTGCCTGATCCAAAGGCGATTTTCGGTACAACAGAAGGGCTT
>MFJM01000031.1:35547-35837 GCA_001779205.1 Candidatus Gottesmanbacteria bacterium RIFCSPHIGHO2_02_FULL_39_14 | reverse complement strand
TACGGTGCCGAAAGAGTGATGGATATGCCTTTATCCGAGAATGCCCTAACCGGAGCATGTATTGGAGCAGCGTTACGGGGTTTCAGGCCGATTTTAGTCCATCAGCGGATAGATTTTACCCTGTTGTCGTTTGACCAGATAGCCAATGTGGCGGCCAAATGGTATTACATATTTTGCGGACAACAGTCAGTACCTCTGGTTATCCGCATGATTATCGGACGGGGCTGGGGACAGGGAGCGCAACATTCGCAAAGTCTGCAGGCGCTTTACGGGCACATTCCGGGATTAAA
>MFJM01000031.1:15298-35535 GCA_001779205.1 Candidatus Gottesmanbacteria bacterium RIFCSPHIGHO2_02_FULL_39_14 | reverse complement strand
GGCAACTCCTTTTGATGCCAAAGGAATGTTGATAGCTTCCGTCAGGGATAACAATCCGGTGATTTTTATTGAGCACAGATGGCTTCATAATATTTCCGGTTCGGTGCCGAAAAGGTATTATTCCGTGCCTCTTAATAAAGCCAAGCTAGTGAAAAAGGGGAGCGATATCACCCTGGTTTCTTCCTCATATATGACGATTGAGGGTTTGCGGGCGGCGCATATTTTAAGAAGTGAGAAAATTAAAGTCGAATTAATTGATGCCAGGTCAATTAAACCATTGGATACGGAGACGGTTATATCATCGGTAAAAAAAACAGGCAGGCTGATTGTTGCTGATACCGGTTATCAAACATTCGGTTTTGCCTCCGAGGTGATAGCCCAAGTATGTAAAAAAGCATTCAAATTCTTAAAAACCGCACCTTGCGCTATTACTTTGCCTGATATACCGACTTCGACAAGCATAAGAGAAACAGAGAAATATTATCCTACTTATATTGAAATTGCAGAATCCATTCTGACAATGATGAAGGTAAACAAAGAGAAAATACAGCACATAGTTAAAGTAGAAAAAGCAAAGAGGGAAATACCTTCGGATGTGCCTGATCCGGCATTCACAGGCCCGTTTTAACATGATAAAGGTAGCGGTTATCGGCAGCAACTCATTTTCCGGAGCTCATTTTATTGATTTGCTGTTAAATAGCGGTCAAAATGAAGTGATTGGCATCAGCCGCTCGGCGGAAAAAGAACCGCTGTTTTTACCCTACAAGCGGCACAAAAATCCTTCTTTTGCCTTTTACCGGGCGGATTTGAACAGGAATTTAAGGAAAGTCAGCAGAATTTTAGAAAAATTTAAGCCTGATTATATTGTCAACTTTGCCGGACTGATTGAGGTGTCCTCAAGCTGGCAGTATCCGGAACAATATTTTCAAACCAATACGGTAGCGATAGTTGCTTTAATCAACAGCTTAAAAAATGCCTTTTATCTTAAACGCTATGTCCATATATCAACACCGGAGGTTTATGGATCATGCCGGAATGTTTTGGAGAATGCTTCTTATAACCCATCAACCCCGTATGCTGTTTCCAAAGCAGCAACTGACATGTATCTTCTGGCTTTGATCAGGCAGACGAATTTTCCGGCAATATTAATCCGTTCGACCAATGTCTATGGGCCCGGTCAGCAGCTTTTTCGCATTATTCCCAAAACAATTATTTCCTTAAAACAGGGAAGCAAAATTCCTCTTGAGGGGGGAGGAAAGGCGATCAAATCGTATCTGAATATTAAAGATGTTTGCCGGGGAATATTTTTGGCTATGGAGAAGGGGAAGAATGGTAAGATTTACCATTTTTCACCTGAAGCGGGTGGAAAGAAGGTTAAACAGATAGTTGAAGTTATTTGCCTTCTTATGGGCTATGATTTCAGAAAAGCCACCCGAACAGTGAAGGAGCGTCCAGGGCAGGATAAGATATATGTTATTAATTCAAACTTGGCCAGAAAGACTTTAAACTGGCAGCCAAGTATAAGGCTGGAAGACGGTATTAAGGAGGTTATTGACTGGGTGGAGATTAATTGGAATAAAATACAAAATATGACGCTTAGGTATCAGCATAAGTTTTAGATGTCAGATAAAGAAGGAGGAGTGAGGCAATAAGGTAATAGTAGTTGATGAAAGCCTGACGGCCGAAGACAAAGACGGTTAAAAGCATTAAGGTGAAGTAAAGAAGCGAATCAGTAAGGGTGTGAGTTTTTCTCAAGGTAATAAGAAAGATAATAAGATAAACTGAAAATATCAAAAACAAGGGCAGGTCGTGAGTAGTAAAAACATAAAATAGCGTATTTAAGCTTAACGAAGTATGGATAAGAATGGAGGGATGCGGTGGATTTCTAAAGTAAACGCCTACTGTTTGATTGATAAAATTATCCGGATTTAGGAGAAAAAAAGGAAGAACGAAGAGGGCTACCGTAATAAAAAAAGAGAGAATAAATTTTTTATTCAAATATAAACTTTTGGCCAGATAAATAAATAACAAAAAGAAAAAAAATTGAACAGCAACGAGTAGACCCATTAACGTTCCGGCTAAAAAGTAATTTCTTGATTTTTTCAGAACATAATAGATGGCTGTAATTAGAAAGAAGTTTAAAGGAGTTAACCAGGAGGCTTCGGTTATGGAAAGGGACATAGGACGAAAGAAATAGAGGATTGAAATAAGGAGTGAGGAAGCATTTTTACCTCCAAGAATAAAAAGAAGAACGCCGGCAGACAAATCGGCAAACATTAGCAGGTAACGGGGATCATTGAAGATGAGGACCGCGGGGAGTTCGAGAATGAAGGAAGCCGGCCAATAAGCGTAATAATCGGGGTTAATACCGGGGAAAACATAGGTATATAGAGTCTGATAGGGATTAACAGCCTGAAGAATTTTTTGAGGGGCCTCCTTTAAGATAATGAAGACATCTATAGCCGGATAGGGAGAGCCTAAGAGCATGATAAGCCTTAGAATAAAAGCATATAAAAGGAAGAAGGCAAAGACGGCAAGGACGTTTTTAATTAACGTTTTTTTCCCGGCAATTATGAAGAATACCGGGAGAAGCAATAGTGAAGAGAGGGTTTGGATTAAAGTTATGGAATTTTTATCATTAATCCACCAGCCGCCGGGAATAAGAGCGAAAAAGACAAGAACAGCGATAACTGAGGCTTCCAGCCAAATAATAGAGGCAGGGTTTTTTCTTGGAGGGGAAAATAAATAGACAGCCAAAAGAATTTGGGAAATAGCAAGAAGAATAACCGGACTTAAATTACCGAGAAAACTGCCATTATTAAGACTAATGCTTATAGTGATTAAAAGAAAAGATAACAGAGGTAATATTGCGGACATAAGATGAGTATAGTATAAATCAGTGATTAGGGATTAGTATTTAGGTCGGATTGCGAAATATGAAGAAGAAGCCTTCAATAACCATAATGTTTCCTTTTTTGAATGATTGGGGGACTGCGGGAAGTTTGGTGGCGTTGGCGATTGAAACGGCAAAAAAATGGACGGATGATTGGGAAGTAATAATAGTAAATGACGGGAGTAAAAAAGAAGACAGAGAAGCGTTGGAGATGATTACTAGGCATGAGGGTCCCGGGCGGATAAGGATTATTGATCATGAGAAGAATAGGGGGTATGGAGGGGCATTGAGGAGCGGTTTTGCGGCGGCGAATAAAGACCTGATTTTTTACACCGATTGCGATGCCCAATATGATCCGCGGGAAATGACCTTACTTATTGAAAAAATGAAACCCGATATCGGGTTGGTTAACGGATATAAAATAAAAAGAAGCGACCCGCCGCATCGGGTAATTGCCGGAAGAATCTATCATTATCTGGTTAAATCGTTCTTTGGAATTCCGATCAGGGATACCGACTGTGATTTCAGGCTAATAAGAAGGAAAGTTTTTGACAAGGTTAAACTTTTTGAAAATACTGGGACAATCTGTACTGAGCTGGTGAAGAAGATTGATTATCACGGCTATAAAATTATTGAGGTGCCGGTACACCATTTCTGGCGAACTTCAGGCAAAAGCCAGTTTTTTAATTTCAGTAGACTTTATAAAACGGGGACGAATTTATTAAAACTTTGGTGGAAACTGATAATAAAACGGCAATATGAAGAATAGGTATTTTAAATATTTTTTTCCCAAACATTGATTATTCCTATGCTTTCGACCAGGCGGTAATTATCGTGAATATATTCAAATACAGAAGGATAAATATTTATTTCCAACCAGGGATCAAAATCTGCAAATAGGTAACGGGGAGAAGCAGTCTTTATATTTTTCAAAATATTATCTACTTGGGAAGCCGTAAATATATTTTGGGTCGCGGAATAGGGTAGACTGTTTGTTTTTCCAGCCTTTAGAAGGAGCAGAGTATCAACATAGGAGAGAACAGCGACAGCTTTATCGCTCGGCTGATAATAATTTATTGTTTTTGCTGAATCATTGATTTTATTATAAATAGCTTCCGATTGACTTAAATCTCCCTTCCAATATTCGAATTTATAGTTATTGGTAAATCTGTAAGCGTAGAAGATAAAACTGAAAACAATGAACGATCCTAAAGCCAAGTAAGGGCAAAATAATCTATATTTTGAGTATAATTCTTTGAATAATATAATACCCAGGATAATTGCGGGAATAGATAATACAGGCACGTTTAGTACATAAGACCTTTCTATGTAGTAGATATAGATGAGAAGCCCATATGCAGTCAGAGCGCCGTTCCAGGAAAAATTATCAGAGTATATTTTTTGAAATAAGGAATATAGAATTTTGGTTAAGAAGATGAGGTAAATAGCCAGCGGAAATAAGTAGAAACCAATAAGGGAAGAGTTTGAAGCAATAAATCCTAAGCCAAATATTCTGATATAGAATAGCGCCCGAGACCAATCCGGAAAACTGCCGGTAATATATTTTGCATAGATACTATAACCAGATCCTGTTAAAAGAAGGGCTGATAATAAAACAATAATAGTAATGACAGATTTTTTTAAGGCTGTTTTTAAGTTAGGCGAATATCTGCAACTTTCGAGAAATTCATAAAAAACAAAAGCCACAGATAAAGAAATGCCAGTTTCGTAGTTATAAAGTATAGCCAAAGCAAGGTAAATGGATATAACAAGGGATTTTTTGATTGTTTTTCCTTTTGAATAAGAAAAGAGTATCAGGAAGAACGGCATATCCAGAAGATATCTGATCGGAAAAACCATTGGTCTTATATAACGGTCTAAACTCAAATAGAAATGCAAAGAGAAAAGAGTAACAAGTCCTATTAAAGCCCAAAGCGGACTATGAAATCTATATTTAAGCAGTATAAAGGCAATAATGTAATAAATGATTCCATAAACGATCATTAAATAGAAAAAACTTGTAAAGGATAAAGACATAAAGGGGGATACCAATTTGAATATCAGCGCAGGCAAGTAATTTATCAAAATGCCATATTGAGAGTCTGTATTTACCAGAATTACTTTACCGTTTAATATATCGTGGACAGGGCCAATAAAAACAGCTGAGTGAACGTATTGAAATGTCCGCTCAATGAAGACATTTTTGTCATCCATAGTTCTGTCGAAAAGGGTAATTATAATAAGCAAAATGGCTAAAATTGACAGAAATAGGTTAATTTTTTGGGAATTATTATGAAGATAAAGGAAATTTTTTTTGGAAAAAGGAAAATAGTAGAGGTAAGAGATAAAAATGATTCCCAGGAAAAAAAATAAAATAAAAGCCGGGTGGAAAATGCTGTTATCGGGAAGGAAAATATCTGAATATACCGACAGTTGTGAGAAACTTTTAAGGATGATAAATCCCGTAACGGTAATCAGGAGAATATTAAAAAATAATGAGTGTAAAGGGAATAAGTTCATCCAGCGCAGACATGAACAATTGAAAAGTTTAACATAAACAAGAAACTGTAGGACGATTGTTGTCGGAATGAATATAATTGCCAGAAAATAGGTTATTATTTTTTCTGATTGAGGCAGTATATAAGGTTTATAGAATGGTAAAATATCTACAGAAACAGTTGTAGTAACAGGAAAAGGGATGGTTTTAATCAACAGTAGGAAAAGGATAATTGAGATACAAGAACTGAAGAAGAAAATCAGGTAGTGGGGACTATAGCTATTAGAGGATATTTTGGGCATAGGAACTTATTGATATCGAGTTATTATAAACTTACATTTATTTCGTTTTTTTGGGAGACAGATATTTAAATTGTAATAATTTAATGAATACCTTCAGGTAGGACGGTCCAACCTTTAATATTTTAAATTTGGATAAACCCATCTGTTTGGTTCTTTCCTGCCAGGAGACAGGTATTTCTCCGATGCGGGCATGCATGAGGACGGGATAAAATCCCAGTTCGGCATTGACAGCAAAATCGGAGGATGACAAAAGCGGATAAATCTTTCTGACGAGAGAAGTTTTATATAACTTGAAATTATTAGTTAAATCGGAATTGGGTATTTTCAAGAAGAGGCGGGTCAGATAATGATAAGACCGGTTAACTAACCTTTTTAACAAAGGATAGGAGTTCAGACTGTTTTTTCTTATAAATCTGGAACCGACAAGACCGTCAAACTTGTCAATTTTACTGATCATAATACCCACATCATCGATATTTGCTAAAAAGTCACAATCCATGAAAAGAACGTATTGGGAACGGGGATGCAAGTTTTTGATGCCTTCTTTCAAAGCATTGCCGACACCCGGATTTGCTTTGCGGTTAACTAGTCTTATTTGCGAATTTTTTTCCTTAAGCTTTTTAAGGACATTCTGAGTGCCGTCGGTAGAACAGTCGTTGACCAGGATAATTTCCCTGATATGCTGGGAATATCTTTTCAGAAGCAGAGGAAGAAGAATTTTTATGTTAGGTTCTTCATTTCTAGCGGGAATAAGGATTGAAATGTTATTATACTTCAAGTATTTGCTAACCATGCTCAAGAAAATTCTAGCAGATCTTTACCGGGTAAGATATTCCGAAACGGGATTATAATGAAAAAGAGTTTTATATATTATTTCTTTTTTGCGAACTTCCTTTTTCTGCTTTCCAATCTTCCTCTTTTTTACTTCATTTTCCGCTCATTACCCAACACTGTCTTTACATTAAATCATTCAATTACGGATTTCGATTATAATGTTTATCTCTCGGTGATCACCCAGGGGTCTTACGGCGATTGGCTGATGAAAGATGCTTTTACCACTGAGTCTACCAACCCGACTCTTTTTTATTTTTTTTATATTATTCTGGGCAAGATGGCTGCTTTATTTCAGATACCAGCGTATATTATGTATCATTTGGGGAGATTTTTGTCAGCGGAATTATTTCTGATTTCAGTTTTTCTTCTTAATATCTTTTTTTTAGGAAGAAGAACAGGTGTTGTTTCTTCATATTTAACTTTACTTTCAACAATTGCCCCGTTTTCCTTTTTTGGGGAAGAAAAAGCTTTTATAGACTATATACCATGGTGGGCAAATTTTACCGCCCTGAAAAGACTTGACGCCTTACCTCACTATTTAGCCGGTTACTCTCTCCTGGTTATTTCAATCATCCTTATTTTTTTATACCGGAAATCCGGCCAAAAAAAATATTTGATCTTTAGCCTGATGGCTGTTTTTCCGGCAGGAATTATTTTTCCTCCCTCTTTGCTACCGCTCTTGATTGCTTTACCTTTATCCTTCGTTTTTTGTTCTCTCATAAATTTTCTTAAACAAAGAGAAAAAATAGCAAGAGACATACCAGTTTTAATACTTGTCATTACTGTTTCGTTAATCTCTTTACTGCTGATCTGGAGGGAAAATCAAAACGGCTTTCCCTGGGATTTATGGAATAAGTGGGAAATAGGAATGTGGAATTTATCCCAGCATAATTTCAATATGTCATTATTTTTAGTCTTCGGGCTGATGCCTATTTTTTCGCTACCAGCTTTTTTTTGGAGTTTCAAGACAGGTAAACTAAGGTACCTCTTTATAAGTTTTTGGGCGTATCTTCCATACTTTCTTTTACCCATGGTCGATTTTCTGGGTATTTCAAAAATGCGTCTGGTGACAACCGCTTCTTTTATCCCCCAGGCAATGCTTGCGGCAATAACATTTTTTAAAATCGGCGATTATTTCAAAAAACCCTTTCTTACCAGGCTATTAATAATCTTTTTCCTATTAACGACTTTGCCCGTGAACGTAGAAATGTTTATTAAAACACTTGTTTATTATCAGAAATATCCTAAATATTTGAATATATTTATTCCCGATGAGGGATGGCAGGCAATAAAATTTGTTAAAGAAAATATTGCACAAAACAGCGTTATTTTAAGTAACTGGTTTACGGGTAATGTCCTGCCTGCCCATGCACCGGTAATCAGTTTTACAGGACACCATGTTCATACTAAAGATTTTTTTGAAAAGAACCGGCAAACAGAACTTTTCTATGACAGTAAGATGACAGAGAGCCAGGCGAAAGAGTTTCTCTCAAATAACAAAATACAGTATGTTTTTTTTGGTCTGGGAGAGATGAAGACTTATTCGCAAACGCTTTCCTACAGTTTTTTAAAAGAGATTTATAATAAAGATTTCTATAGAATTTACCAATTGCAATAAGATTCAAACGGATTTTTCTACGGAAAGGATGATAAAGGGGCAGAAAATTTGGTTAATGAGGGGAATTTTTTCTAGCAGCTTGTCGATATATATTACTGAGGGCATGGAGTTGATGAGAAAAGGCGGCATAAAACCAAATTTCCGGCTTAAGATAATACGGCAGCCTTTTTTAAGGCAGGCTTTTTTGAACCTGCCAATAAAATTGGTATAAATTCCTTTTTCAATATTCCAGTTCATATCTTTTTCAACAATCCACTGAACAGCATGAAAAGGATATAAGTTATTGGGTTCTATAAAACTCATTCTGCCTCCTTTATTAAGAAGAGGCAGCAGATTATTAACGACAACATTCAATCTTTCCTTGGGAAGGTGATGGAGAATAAAAAAACCTGCTATATGGTCGTATTTATTTTTTTCGCATATTTTATTTATTTTTAAAAGGTCGCCAACTATGGTGATGATATTTTTATTCCCGAATTTTCTTCTAAATTTATTTAGAAGTTTAATTTCATTTCCGGCAATATCTATCGCCGTTAAATTACCGACATGTTTGGAAAGTTCAAAAGTAAATCTTCCTTGGCCTGAGCCCGCTTCAAGGATATGATTTTTTGGGCCGGATAAAGCTGACAGGAGTATGCCAACTAAATACTTAGCGTAAGGGATATTTTTTTTGTATTCCAGATAAGAGGGATGGTGTTTGTTGTAAAACTCTTTCTGAACATTCTGCGGATAATCAGTCATCATAGGTTTTATTTATTATACTATTCTGGTCGGGATAAGGATTGACATGGTATTATTCTTCCAGTATTTATAATCCATGTTCAGGAAATTTCGGACCAAGTTCAGAAGCATATTTTCAAATTATTATTTCAGATCAGGATTATTAATAATCCTCATAGGTCAATTACCGATATTTCTTCATATTTATCACACACCTGCCGGTTATTATTTTCCCCTGGTTGATCAGGTATCAGCTAGCGATTACTACTATATTGCTTTGGTGCGCTATGGCAGAGGCAGAGATTGGTTGTTAAAAATTCCTTATGTAGTTGTCGATCATCAGTCATCAATAATTCAGATACCCTTCGTTATCTTGGGTAAATTGAGTCTTATTACTGGAATCGGCCCTGCCGAAATGATAGCCATTTTCAGGATTATCGGCGGAATAATATTATTGGTATCGGCCATAAAACTAATAAAAATAATATTGCCGGAATATCTGCAAAAATTGGCTTTTATTTTATTCCTTTTTAGCGAACCGCTGCCCAATTTGGCAAAGTCATTTATCACGGATGATTTTATAGCCTGGGTTTGGCATTTCGGAGATGCGGCCAGACGAATAAGTATGCAACCGGTGCATTATTCACTCGGTAAAGGTCTTGCCTTATTATCATTATATTTTCTTTTTGCCTATTTTAATAAACTTAACAAAAAAAATCTTTGGTTGTCATTGGGAATAATTTTTCTGAGCGGATTAATTTATCCACCGCCAAATTTTATTGTGGCATTTTCACTTACGGGAACAATCTTAATATATCTTTTGTTGAATAGATTCAAGCAGATAAAAATTACTCAGATTAAAGCAATTGGAGCGTATTTACTCTTTTGTTTAGCACCACTTTTCATTCTTAAGTTGGAACTAACCAAGGGATATCCCTGGAACATGTGGAACAGGGTAGAATTGGGGTGGAATGACCCCCTGATGCATATTGAGTTGGATTATTTCCGCATGTTCTGGCTGTTGTTTATGCTGTTAGTTATATCCTTACCACTGGTGATACGATTTAATAAATTCACATTTAAATATTTATTCCTGTTTATCTGGGCAATGTCGGCATTTTTGCTTTTTCCTTTTGCTGATACACTTTCGGTAGGGAAATTCCGATTTACAGAAGGAGTGCAGATTTTTCCGCTGGCAGCAATTGCTGCAATTACTTTAAAAATAACCGGAGGAATAATAAAAGAAAAGCTGGGAATAAGAGCTAAATTAGTGATTAGTAAAATATTATTGAGCGGATTTTTTGCCTATTTTCTGTTTTTTACCACCCAAGTGTATCGCGATGCTTTATTAAGATTTTGGCCGTATTGGAAAAATGTATATTTTTCTGCCGACGATCTAGCCTCTTTTAAGTTTTTGGATAAGCAAGTTGCCGATGATTCGATTGTTTTGACTGATGATATCGGTTCCAGCTATCTGCCTGCTATGGCCCGCGTCCGTACCATTTACGGATTTTCCGATTTTTATCCCAGGTATATGGATTATTGGCAGGATATAGAGGAGGTGTGGAAAATTTTTAAAGGGGAGGAAGAAAAAGAAAAAACAGCCAATTTTTTAAAGGAAAGGTTAGTTGATTATGTTTATTATGATAAAACTACCTATGGGGAAAGAATTCTTTATCCTGAATTATTAACCAAAATATTGGAAAATGGAGAAATAGTCATTTATCAGGTAAAAAAAACGTAAATGCTGAATTTTATAGCCATATTTTTGACTATAGCGGTAGTAATAGTATATATTTTTCACTTTTTCTTTTTCTGGTTATTTCCCTCGACTGATTCGATATTTTACTGGCAGTTTGCCAATTTTATCAGAAACGGCAGTTATTTTGTCCCGCATCCCTATTACTATACCAGGCCTTCAACAATGGAACCGCCTTTATTCAGCCTTTTTATATACTTGGCAGACAGTTTTCCCAAGGCAGATATCATGATTCATTTTATTCAATTAGGGGGAATAATTGTTTCAGGAATTTTAATTTATAAAATCTTAAATTTTTATTTTTCTAAGAATTGGGCATTATTTTCTTTTGTTTTTTTCTTGCTGACTCCGGCGCATTTGATTTATAGTTCCAATCTGGTAGCTGAACCTTTGGCTGTTTTTTATATTACGATTTATTTATACATCCTGCATAAGATTATAAATTTGAAACAGGTTAAACTTTTGGTAGTTTTATTGCCATATACTGCTTTAATTACGCTTCATCGATATAACCTGTTAATTTTTTTCTTGACGGCTGTTTTTTTATTTTTAATTAAACGGGGTAAAGATTTGCGGGCTTGGGCAGGATTATTGGCAGGAATGACTATTTTAGGCGGATGGATATTGATAAATCATCAGCTGAATGGATCGTGGGGACTTTCTAATGCCGAAGGCAAACATCTTTATAACCGGATACTGCATTTTGACAGGATACTGCCTTCGTATAGCCATCCGGTTTTTGTTAAATTCAGAAAATTGGCAGGAGAGAGAACGGATTATTTCAAGCCCTGGTGGTTTTATGAGGAAGCTTTGATCAGATCAACCGGAAGCGAGACCGGGGCTAGTCTGATAATGAGGGAATTTGCCTTAGCGGCCTTATTTTCAGATCCTTTAAAATATTTTCTGAACACGCCAAGGTTTTTCCTTTTTGCCCATGACAGGAATACAACTTTTGATGACCCTTTATATCTTTTCAATAGTAATATGAAAAAAAGTTGCCAGGGAATGGGTAATATCAGGTTCTGCAGACCGATTATCAATACCAGTAATAATTTCGGAATATGGGACAGAATGGTTAACGCGGTTAACTTTTTTTACATTTGGGGGGCCAAATACATTAATTATCTACTGCTTTTTCCGGCTTTAATATATTCTAGTCTCCAGAAAGACAGCTTTTTTCGAATCCTGGCTTTGCTATATATTTTAAGCATATTATTCTTTGTGATGGTGGAAGCTCCTCTTCCACGCTATACCTATATCTATACACCGCTCGGAGGTATAATCACTTATTTTGCTCTGGGTAAATGTTTTGAACGAGTTATTAAGAAGAAAAGAGAATGATGGCTAAATATTATAAGAATAAAAAAATATTAATAACTGGGGGTTTAGGATTTATCGGATCGACCTTGGCTATCCGTTTGGTTGAGGAGGGAGCAAAAGTAGTTATCGTGGACGCCTTAATTTCAGGGTATGGAGGTAATCGGTTTAATATCGAACCGGTGAAAGAGGAGGTAAAAGTGGTGATAGCAGATATCAGGGAGGGAGGAGTGATAGACCGATTGGTTACAGATAAAGATATCATATTTAATCTGGCGGGAACGCTATCCCATATTGATTCGATGATGGACCCGATGACGGATCTGGAGATTAATTGCCGGGCACAATTATCATTGTTGGAATCGGTAAGGAAATACAATCCTAAGGTAAGGATTATCTTTGCCGGAACGAGGAACCAATACGGGAAAGCCAGATACTTACCGGTAGACGAAAATCACCCCCAGGAACCAACGGATATAAACGGCATAAACAGCATTGCGGCGGAGAAATACCACCTGATGTATACGAAAGTATACGGGATAAAGACGGTTTCTTTACGGATGACCAATACCTACGGACCAAGACACCAGATGAAACATTCCCGGCAGGGCGTGTTGAATTGGTTTTTGAGGCTTCTTATGGAAGAGGAAGAGATTAAACTCTACGGGGGCGGGAAACAAATCAGGGATGTAAACTATATAGATGATGTTGTTGGGGCGTTATTGACGGTTGGGGCTGCCAAGCGCGGTTGGGGAGAGGCATATAATTTGGGCGGAGCGGGTGTATCTTTGTATGATTTTGTGCAAAAAGCAATAAAGATTAACGGCCGGGGGAAAGTAAAAACAGTTCCATTTCCTAACGCACGTAAAAAGATCGAGGTGGGGGATTATATTGCTTCTTATGAAAAGATAACTAAAACTTACGGTTGGAAACCGCAGGTCAGTTTGGACGCGGGGATAAAGAAAACTTTTGAATATTACCGGAAATATAAAAAATATTATTGGTAATTAAACGTGGTTAAAATTTTCGGATTTCTTCTAGTAGCTGTTTTTATTATCCAGGAGATAATCAGCATTAATAACGAATCTTTGACTTTCGATGAACCGGACCATCTGACTTCCGGATTTACGGCAGTGAAGTTCCGGAATTTCCGTAGCGATTACATGCATCCGGTTCTGATTAAAGAGTTAGCAGTAATACCTACTTTAAATTATCCTTCCTCCCGATCTTATATTGAGGCCAATCCCACCTTATTTTGGCCGAGGATGATGGTGGTAACCTTGAGTGCTGTTTTGGCTATAGTTTTATTTTATTTTGTCAAATCGTTAACCGGAGGTATGACTGCTATTATTGCTCTCTGGCTTTTTGTTTTTGAACCAAACATTTTGGCACACAGTCATTATGTAACAACAGATATGGGAGGAGCTATCTTTTATTTTTTTACCCATATTTTTCTGTGGCGCTACTTGGAGAAAAAGACAATAAAAAATTTGTTAAACTTTGCAGTCTTATTAGGAATAGCTCTGTCTACGAGACATTCAAACTTAATATTCTTGTCAATATCATTATTAATTCTGTTTATTATTAAATTAATTGAGGATAAGTTCCGAGTGAGGCTAAAAATATCCCTGGGGCGGGTAATATTGTTTCTGGCAACAGTCTTTTTCACTATCTGGTCAGCCTATCTTTTTGATATCCGCTCTTTGAGGCAGGATCAATATGCCAATACTACCATTCCTAACATATTTATAGAAAAAAATAACAATAGCATATGGTGGGATATTCCCATTCCGGCACCTGGTTACCTGACGTCATTGATGGAAACGGTAAGATATAACCAGTCCGGAGGAGTAAGTTATCTATTCGGGCAGATAAAAGGTAATGGATGGTGGTTTTATTTTCCTGTTGCATTTTTCCTTAAAACTCCTATTCCTTTAATTATTTCATTTATGGCCGGGCTTTATTTTTACAGGGACAGGAAATGGAGGAAAAGATTGCTGATTCCGATAGCGGCAGTTTTTTTTGTCGGAATATTTTCTAAGATGAATATCGGCTTGAGATATATCCTGCCGGTTTATCCTTTTGTGATCGTATTCTCTGCCTTGTTTTTGGGTCAACTGATAAGGACAAAAAAAGGGATAGTATTGGTTATTTTCCTATTGATTTGGCAGGCATTAAGCACACTCAAGAGCACGCCGTATTATCTGACTTATTTTAATGAAATAGTTTTGGATCCAACTAAAAAACAGGAATTACTTCTGGACAGCAATCTTGACTGGGGGCAGGGACTGATTGCCTTAAGGAAATATACTGATAAGATTTCTCTTGACCTTTATCTGTCTTATTGGGGCAGTGTTGACCCCAAGCTTTATAAAATTGACTACAGGGGGCTTCCAACACATGTACCAACTTGCCGGCCGGTTATAGACGCGGAATTGGCAGATTTATCCGGAATAATTGCCGTGAGCATGAATAATTGGCAATTATGCGGTTATAAAAATATCAAGAGACTTAAAGACAAATGGCCGCCGGAGATTATCGGCGGATCAATATTTGTTTTTAGGTAAAGCTTCACAGAATTTGCCGCCAAGATCATATAAACGTACTTTTCCGTCATCATAGAGAGATTTTAGGGAGGCAACTTGGTTGGGAGTCAGAAGATAACGGATGCGGTAATTTTGGCATAGTTTTTGATAATCGTTAAGTTTGAGGGCTGTATCAATCTCCTGATCTTTAAGATAAACACTATAGGGAAGCCGTGAGATGTATCCAAAGGCCAGCGGTTTTTGGTGAATTGTTTGGTAGTAAAGCGACCAATGAGGGTCGGAAACCAGATCGATGATGCCGGTGTTACCCGGGGCGTTTTTAAGGACGTCAATATATGTGGGCACTGAGGGTTTGGTAGTGACAATTTGTTTGGGCAAGTATTCAATGAATAACAGCAGTAAAAGAAAGAAGAGCTCAGGATATAATTTTTTTTTAAGTAAAAGGCTAGCGGCAATTGATGAAAGCAGGGCAGCAACCAGGGTGACTATGACAGTCATACGGATAGGCACGCCGGATTGCTTAACCACAGGAATTATTTTTTCCAGATAAGTGTATGGCATAGGGATAACGGGAATTTCTTTTCCCCAGATATGAAGGACGGGGCCAAGGCTTAGGATAGCGAAAAAAATAAGGATGAAATACCACGGGGAGACATTTATGCTTAATTTCTTCCTATTAAACCAGAGATAGACAAGAAGAATAGTGACAGAGATGCCGATATAGACGCTTTCCTCGGCAATATTTCTGGCGGATAGCTCCGACCAGTATAATTTGGTGAGGCTTGCAAACCGCCAGAAACCGCCGGGTATAAAGAGAGCCAGGAGATCCAGGGAGTAAGCTTTGGCATCATGGATTCCCATCAACACATCTGAGGACAACAATTTAAAAAATGAAAACAGCAGAACTCCGGATGTAAGACTGAAGGTAGTAATAAATACTATTATATGAATAATTTTGATACTCGATATAAATTGTTTAGCTTTTTGCAGCAAATGGAAAATTAGTAAAATAATGCCTATTAAGAGACTGTAGAAGAAAAAGTAGTAATCGACAAGAATTAGCAGAAAAAGGGTCAGAGCACAGATGTGAGCGGATAGAAGAGACGGTTTATTGATAAAAATATACCAACTCAGGATAAATAGAGGAAGCCATTCAAGAGATACCTGCTGCAGAAGGCCGGTAGTATGGGTAAAGTGATAACTGGAAAAGGTGAAAATATAGCCGCCGATATAACTTGCGGGAAGAGATTTAGTGAAATACCAACAGAGCCAGAAAGCAGTCAATCCTGCCATAACGAAACTAAAAATGACAATGATATTATGGGTTTTTACCAGCGTGAAAAATTTCAATAAGGGAATAGACAGCAAGCCGTTAAAGGCATTAAGAGTATGAGCCAGAAGCGATGTACCAGAGGGATAATGCAGATAATTGGTATACCAGGGAGACGTATGTAATTGGGTAATAGCTTTATTGACCCACCAGAGGTTCCAGACATTCTGAAGTCCATCGCCGGCGTCGGTAAAAAGATGAGTGGAAAAGCGGGTTATTAAAGGATAAGTTAAAATAAGAAAGAAGATAAAATAGAAGATCAGAGGCAGAAGTACGAGTTTGATAGAAAGCAAAAGGAAGCGTGGCACGGTGTTAATTATAATACTAAAAAATATTTTCGGAATGAGACATTCGATTAAAGTTACTGCCGTATTTATTTTTATTTTTCTTCTATCTCTTGGATCGTTTTACCTGATAAAAAGCAAAGTACCTCTTATTCAGGATGAATATTTCCATTTCGATCAGATTGAACGGTTTATCAATTCCGATTATTCCATAAATACATTACTAATGACTGTTCCCGGATATCATCTATTGATTTCCGTCATTGCCCGGATAATACAGGTTAAATCCTTGCTGGAAGTCAGTGTGATAGCCTGGTTGATAAATCTTACAGTAATTCCCATATTCTATTTAACAGCCCGTAATATTGAGTTAAAAAGCGCCTTAATTAAAACGCTGGAGTTTTCCTTTTTCCCGTTAATTTTTCCATTCCTACAGTTGATTTATACCGATATATTATCATTAACCCTGGTATTGACAGCAATTTATTTAATGAATAAAAAGAGATATCAACTGTCGGGGCTGGTGATAACTTTATCCATGCTGGTCAGGCAGAATAATATATTTTTTTTGCTGCTTATTAATATATGGATGTTTGTCAATAAGAACGGAAATCGAATTAACCGGAAAAATATCGTCACTCACATATCTGACAGCAAGACTTTTATTTTCGGAGGGATAGCATTATTGGTTTTCTACAAGTTAAACAGCGGATTTCTAGTTAGCGCATATGCCAGATCTTATCTTCATTGGACATTCTCCAATTTAGGAAATTTTTACTTTCTCTTATTTTTATTCTTTTTTCTTTTTTTACCGATAAATCTTTATAATTTCCCAAAAATTATTAATCTTATTAGGGAAAATAAACTGATTATCCCGGGTATGATACTTGCCTATATTTTTTTCATGAAGACATTTGTTAATGACCATCCGTTCAATCAGGCTACCTGGTTTTTGCGCAATTATCTCCTGGTGGTTTTTGCCAGCAGCATATTTATGAAAAGCCTTTTTTTCCTGTTGGCTTTTTATGCAGCTCTCTCCATTGCAGGAAACAGACTTCAGGAAAAGAAGTGGCTGGTTATTTATCCCTTTATTTTTCTCTATCTCCTGCCTTATTGGCTGATTGAAGTCCGTTATTATTTTATTCCTATTGCACTGTTTATGTTAGGGCGAAAAACTGCACCCAAATATATCGAATATGCCACTTTAGCGATTTATGTTGTTATTTCCCTATTTTTCGTGAACGGGATTGCTAATTTCCGCTTTTTCCTCTAAGTATCTTTTTCAGGATGAAAAAAGAAAATACCCAAGCTGAGAATACCAATACGAGAAAGGTTGGTTTTAGGGAAGGGAAACGGTCATAAAGGAATATCAGATTATTATTAATTTTCAGATTCCAATTATCCATATGGACAGGTAAGGTCTGATAATGATAGAGAAGCGGATTTTTCAATTTGTAATTGAAGTTCGGATTCAATTCTGTTTGCAGAACAAAGACACGCAAAATAACCCCCAAAATTGCCTCAAGGATGATGGTTGAGGTAATAATGACGAGAATAAACTTAGGGAGATGTTTTCCGAAATAGATTAATCTACTTATGCCATATGAAAAAAGGAGGAGTGTTAGAGGGAAAAAGATGATACTGGCAGTTACATTGGTCAGGGCAGGGTAAACGATAAGGTTAAACGGAATACTCCCGACAATGAAAAAGACAAAAAAGTACTTTGAACCGGAAAATATTCTCAAGAAGTTTTTATTTATCTTCAGAAGATTAATCAGCCATTTTTTTAGATTCAGGAGAACGTATAACACAATAAGCGCATAAAGAGTCAGTGTTATAGATCCGGGAAAGGTATCAAAATAAAAATAAGTAGACAGATCAAAAATCTTAACCAGAAAACTTGTCTGAGGTTTAATGTAATTTAGGAAACTTCCGGAAATCAGCGGCAGAAAAGTATAAGTGAAATTGGTAATGTCTTTTTCCAGACGATTAGAAAAAGTCATATTTTTGGTCCATTCATAGGAAGTATTTCCCAGGAAAGTGTTATACAGTCCGTAATTGCGGATAGCAAAACCAAACCAGGTGAAACTGATGCTAACAATAATAAAAATAGAGATTATTAAAGGCAGCAGTCTTTTTTTGAAGATAAGAAAAGTCATCAAAATGTAGTCTAAAAAAACGGGTATGATGTATCCTAGGGATGAGTAGTGAGTAATAAATCCTCCAGCTAAAAGCAGACTGCTCAGATAGGAGGAGGGTTGGTGATTTTTGTCCCGGGCAAATAGATAAAAGAAAAGCGCTAGCAAGATAAAATAAGCGCTTAATGATTTTGTCCAGGTAAAAGTAGCCTGTTGCATGATAGCCGGATTAAAAAGAATTAAGGCAGAGATTAAGAGCATGAGATTTTTAAGTTTTTTCAAACCGAAATAATCCCGGCAAAAAAGATACACAGGTAAGGCAATGCAAAGATTGAGAAGGGTGGCGATAATTTGATAATGATAAAATTCCCGTCCGATAACGGATTGATAGAATGATACTACGATATTAAAGAAAGGCGGTCTGGCAGTTAACAGGTATGGGCCGAATTGAAAATTGAGGGGAAGGTGCCTGGTAAAGAAAAGTGACCTTTGGTAGTGCTCAAACCAGTCAAAATACCAGAAACCTCCGGCGTAAAAGGGAAGAAGACCTTGTAAGCTTACTACCACTAAAAAGAGAAGGAAATAAATGCCTACAAAACCGAGTTCGTTTTTATTAAGCAATTTTCCCTGGAAGACTTTTAGGAAAAAGATGATAAGGAAGGTTAAGAACAGACCGAGGTGGATCGGAGAGGCGGGCAATTTAAAGATATAAGTGAGAAATCCGACTAGATAATAGATAAAAAAAGAGACAGCAAAACTGGCAGCCGCTTTTATTTCCTTATCGTAAGGGAGCAAATTAGTAAGCACTCTTCCTGGAATAAATCCCATCAGAAATACCTGCAAGACCAGGAATAAGAAATGGATATAATCCATTAATAATAATCATAGCAGTATAATAAAAAGAATGATTCCCATTTTTGATGCCAAACGCCTTGATAAAAAAATTAGCCAAGAGATACGGGAGGCGATTAACGGGGTTATTAAAAAGGGCATTTTTATACTGGGAGAGAAAGTCAGTGAATTTGAGGAGGATTGGGTTTCTTATTTAGGAGTAAGGTATGCAGTTGGGGTAGCCTCGGGGACCGATGCTTTGTCTTTAGCAATGCTTGCGGCGGGAGTGAAGGCGAGGGACGAAGTGATAATGCCGGCCAACAGTTATCCGACGGTTTTTGCGGTGACGGCTATCGGGGCCAGGCCGGTTCTGGTTGATGTAGAGGAAGATACTTTTAATATTAATCCAGACAAAATTGAACAAGCAATTTCCAAAAAAACAAAGGCGGTGATTGCCGTTCATTTATATGGACAAGCCGCTGATTTGGAAAGGATTATACCGATAGTAAAAAAATATAAATTGAAATTAATTGAAGATTGTGCCCAGGCACATGGAGCGGAAGTTTCCTGGAAGAAACGGTGGAGAAAAGTGGGGACAGTGGGGGATGTGGGGTGTTTTTCATTTTATCCCACGAAGAATTTGGGCTGTTGTGGAGACGGAGGAATGGTAGTAACAAATCGCGAGGAGATTTATAAAAAGATCAAGTTACTTAGGATGTACGGTGAAGAGAAACGGTATGAGAGTGTGGCTTTGGGCAGAAACAGCCGTTTGGATGAATTACAAGCAGCGATACTGCTTGTTAAAATGAAGTATCTGGACAAGTGGAATAAGAGAAGAAGGGAAATGGCAAAGAAATATAAATCCGAAATCCGAAATCCGAAATCCGAAATAATTTTGCCTGGCGAAGTGGAGTATGCGAAGCATGTGTATCATTTGTTTGTTGTTAGATCAGAGAAAAGGGATGAATTGAAAAATTATTTAGAGAAAAGAGGGATACAGACAGCTATTCATTATCCGAAACCGATTCATAGGCAACCGTCATTCAAATATTTAGGATATAAAGAGGGTGATTTTCCGGTCAGCGAGATGCTAAGCCGGGAAGTATTATCGTTACCTATGTTTCCGGAATTGGAAAATGAGGAGATAGGCTACATATGTAAAGAAGTC
>MFJM01000031.1:11580-15291 GCA_001779205.1 Candidatus Gottesmanbacteria bacterium RIFCSPHIGHO2_02_FULL_39_14 | reverse complement strand
TCATAACTGAGAAATAATATTTTGGAGATTTTGGGAGAGATAATCTGCCACTATTTTACTACCAATCTCATTTAAGTGGACATAATCGAAAAAAAGATGCTGTTTTGTTTCTTCTTTTCTAAGAATTGGTAAAAGATCCATATAGTAGAACTGATAATCTTTACTTATATCCTCCAATTTTCTTTGAGGAGCGTCTTCAACAAATTCGGCATGTATCTGATAGATAACCGGAAAAGCCACAATCAGTACTTTGAATTGATATTTTTGCGAAAGAGCTTTTAGGCGTTTAAATTCATTGCGGATAGTATTCCAGGATTCATTTTTCCAGGCTACTCCCCAGTCAAGTCCGGCATAATCGGTAAATTTCAGAAATTCTTGGCGGTCAGTTTTCCAATTATACTTTTTCACCCCGGAGCCCCAACCTGTTCTAATCAGACCTTTTTTGGTGAGCCACTTTTTCAGAACCAATTGGCGGTAAATCACATCGGCAAGAACGCTGTATCGGCGCAAAAAACCGCGATATTCCATTTCCTGTGAAAATCCCCAGGGAGGTCGGCTATCGTTAAGATACCACCCTAGAATTACCAAATCAGGCTGAACCTGATTTACAGTCATTTCTAAATTATCTATTTCTTCTTTGGTGCCAATATCTCCAATTCCGGCATTAATGGTGTGGAAAATTGTACCTCTTGGCGTGGAGTTAAGATAATTTTGGGTCAAACGAACCCAAGTTTCTTCGTCGTTCAGGTCTTGCTGGAAAGTCATTGAATCGCCGCTAATCAGTATACGATATTCATTTTTTGCTTTATTGAGAGGTATTTCCGGATTGCGAAACCCCAGAGAATTTATTGAGATAATAATATCATCTTGTGAATACTGATTATTTTTGGTAATGATTTTGGTATTCGGCCGTAGACGTTTTCCGATCGGGGTTTGAATGTATATCGATTCGGGTAGTAGCTCGAAAGTGGATCCGGCAGGTTTTATATAAGTAACTGTAAATCTTAAATATATTTCAACAGCAATCAGTATTAAAATTATCGCAGGAGCGGTGATAATAATAAATTTGACTAATTTCCTCATTTTTAATCAAATGATGATATTACATATAATATTATATTAATTAATAAAGAATTTATTCCAGAAAGATGATTACCAGGTTAAGGAAAGAACAAATTAAACAACTGGCGAAGCTCCATAAAAACGAATTGTCAGGGTTTTTGCCGGAACTGGGAGAGAAGTTTTTAGAAATGTTCTACCGGACCAGTTTGGATCTACCGGAAATGTTTACTTTTATTGAGGAAGAAAAAGGAAAGGTGAGAGGATTCGTCAGTAATATCACCAATTCCAAAGGACTTAATAAGAAAATTTTTATTAAGCGTCCGCTAAGATTTCTTCTAATATTTTTGAAATATTTTATTTCTCACCCCGGGCAATTAAGAAAATTTTTTACGATTTTGACTTATCCGGGTTTTAAGGAGGGTGGAGCGGAATTATTGTCGATTGCAGTTGGCAGGAATTACCGTCTTAAAGGCAGAGGCAGAAGACTTTTTGAGAAATCCAGAGAGGAATTCAGCCTCCGGGGAATAAAGACATTTAAAATCAGTGTTTATGAAAGGTTACCGGCTAACGGATTTTACAAAAAAATCGGCTGCCGGTTAGTTGACAGCTTTGATTTCATGGGAGAAAAAATGAATTATTATGAATATAAAATTAAGAATTAGAATAATTCAGTTAGCGGTTCTTTTTTTGACCGGGTTACTTTATAGACTGTTGTTTATTAAAGCATTTCCGCAGCCTTTTGTATTTGATCAGGTACAATATCAAGAATATGCAGATTCCATCAAGACATACGGACTATATGCACATTCATTCAGATTATACGGTTATCCATTATTCCTTTTCTTAATTGAAAAATTTTTGGGCAGAGGAATCTTTTTAGGCTTATATACATGGCAAATAGTACAGGTGTTATTGGATACAATTACCGGACTATTGGTCTTAGGAGCTGCCCGTTTATTATTCAAAAAACTTTCCATAGCTGTCTTTTCATACGTTTTTTATCTTATTAATCCTTTTACATCGGGATATACCGGAGTAATGCTGCCGGAAGTATGGGCAGCATTTTTATTCGGCTTACTTTACTATTTAGGTATTAAATTCATGTTATTTGGACCAACAATTTCAGCAATTTTTATTGGCATATTGTTGGGATTTATACCTCAGGTGCGACCGGCTTACTTTCTTTTTTCTTTTACCACGCTTTTATTGATAAGTATTTATATATATAAGCAATTTTCTAAAAACATCAGTCGGATTTGTTTAGTCTTATTGGCAATAAGTTTTATTATTCCTAATATATATACCGTTTGGGGAAACTACCGCTGGTTTAATCAATTTTCACTAATGGACGTGGATAATCTTTCAATTGAGAATCTATATGTGAGTTTGTTTATTGAACGATCGATAAAAATCCCGTCATCTATCTATGAATATCCCAAAGAGGTGCAGTGGGCATATTCGGAATATTCATATCGGAAGGATACCTTAGCCAAACGAAAAGCAACACAGGATTTATTTATCCAGGCATCTATTGAAGAGATAAAAAATAATCCGCTTAAATTCCTCATCTGGAGAGTTGAGAAAATGTGGTATGTCTGGGAAAAGCATTATATTTTCCCTTACTTTAATCCGCAAAGTCCTTTGTTACTGGCTGCTACATATTGGGGAAACTTAATTATGTTGAGTTTGTTTGCCGTGGGGTATTTTATTTGGGCAAAAAGAGTATTAGTTAAAAACAAAGTGGGGAAGTGGCTGTTTTTTTTCATAGGCTATCCAATACTGTTTACAATGTTAGCCAATGCCTTTACCAGCACTGAAGAACGATATTCGTTGCCTGTTTATCCCTTGATAATTTTATTCAGCGGTTTAGGATTGTATCTTTTTGTTAACCGGAAAAAAGAGGAAAATAATAAACTAATATAATGGAAAAATGATTAAACGTTTGATTGTTGTTTTGTGTTTTTTATCTTTAATTTTGCAGATTTTCTTCCGATACAAACTGACCCTGACACGCTATTTTGATGTAGATGAATATGCCCACCTACATTGGGGGTACAATATTTTGACCGGATCTATCCCTTACCGGGATTTTTTTTATATCTTTCCTCCTTATTTTCTGTTTCCGGTGGCAGCGATTATTGCTGCATTCGGCAGGAAAGCACAGACCCTAATTGCAGTGCGGGGATTTATTTTTTTAATTCAATTAGCAGCTTATATTGCCCTTTTTTTATGGGCGAGGAAATTGAGAGGAATGTTGGTGGCACTAATGGCATTGGTAATATTTATTTTTTTGCCGCTTCCTTCAGACAAACTTCTGGAAATCAGGCCGGATTTACTGGCAACAGTTTTATCTATAGCGGGATTACTGTTATTCGTTAAAGCTTATGAAAATAAGAAAGCTATTATATATTTTATTTCAGGATTTCTATTTTCGATATCTTTGGCGATCGTTCCCAAGACGGTATTTTTTCTTGTGCCTGTAACGATGGTTATGTTTTTCAGGCTAAATAAAAGTCACCTGTTTTTTGTACTTGGGGTTTTACTGAATTTTATCTTGGTGGCATTTTTTTTTGCAGCCAGCGGAAAGTTTTTACTGGCTTTATACCTGACTACCAAACTGGCCAGTGACGTGACCAAAGTTTTGGCCTC
>MFJM01000031.1:0-11570 GCA_001779205.1 Candidatus Gottesmanbacteria bacterium RIFCSPHIGHO2_02_FULL_39_14 | reverse complement strand
ATGAGGCCGGACATTTTCTTTTATCCCAATGATACTTTTTACGGGACGCCGGGAATAAGTCAAACCTTAATTGTCAACCTGATTATTTATTTTGTAGGGATCGTTTGGGGAATAAAGAATTTTGTTTCTTCTCTATCATATACGGATGATAAAAAATGTGTCCGGGAATTTGTTTTCAGTGCTACTTTGATGATCAATCTTTATGCATTTGTTAAGATTTTTCCTCTCAAACATCTGCAGTATTTAATTCCGGTGTCACCTTTTGTAGCATTTTATTTTGCCGACTTGATTGTTGTCATTGCGAGCATAGCGAAGCAATCCCGTCCGAGATTGCCACGGCCACTTCGTGGCCTCGCAATGACACTAATCGGACTGTCTTCGGAGATAATTCTTGTACTTATTATCGGCTATTTAACTTATTTGTCTTTTATAATGTTCCGTTATAAATCACCCTGGACTAATTCAGCAATGATCGGTAAATTAAATAAACTTTTAACTGCTATTCCTCAGGGGGAGCCTGTATTTGATCTGACGGGGGAAACGATTTTTTATCCGGACGGCTATTATTTTTGCTGTCTGCCCTACGGACAATATCAGGAAGCGTTGAATTTCAAATTTCCTGATTTTAAAGAAGATATTGAGCGTAGGGGGACCAAATATGTCCATATAGGCAGAACTGACCGTTTGGAGGTATTGCCGGCTGTTCATGCCAGGTATATCAGGGAAAATTTTAAGGAATCGGAAATTGCCGGTATATTAGTCAAATCGGAAAAAAAGCAATAATTTAATTACAAGTTGACTGCAAAAATAGTCACGGATTGGTTTTCGAAAACAGGTTTTAAAAAGGGATAATAATTTTGAAAATCTGCTGGATTACCATCCAGATCAGTAAAAAAGATATACTTTATTTTATTTTCAGACAATAATTTTTTCCCTTCCTCAAAAGTCTGTTTTTTCTGAAAAAACCCGGCAGCATCAGCACTTTTTCTTTCGGAATTAATGGTGAGCAAATTATGTCCGCTAAATGTCTTATGTCCTGAGAGGGCAGGAATTAGAGTATCAAAGGCAGAGGAGGAATTGGCAAGAACAGTATTTTCCTGATTGCCTAATTTTTCAAGTTTTTTAAACCCCGAATATATTTCCTGATCCAGATAAACCATTTGGCTATTTTGATCTTTACTTATGGATATTCTTTCATTTAATTCCCAAATAAGGGTGGGAACGGAAAAGATAATGAAACAACAGGCTAAAGTTAACACGGTATATTTTTTATTAAGAGAAAATTTTTTATCCAATAAATGGTTTAGGAAAAAAACGGCTTCAGAAGCCAAAATACCAAAAAAGATATATAAGCCATTAAACATCAGCCGGAAATTACCAAGGCCCAACGCTTTCGGAATACCGGATAGAAAAAGTGTGTAGCTAATAAAAGGCAGAGAAACGATAAAGAAAGAAGCAGGATTGATATTTTTAATAATTGGAATTATGCCAATTATTGCCAATATAACTATGGGACCCATGGAAGCAAATAAAAACGGTAGAGAAGTTTGGATTTGTTGGGACTGTTCCCAAAGTTTAACCTGGAGGAAGGGTTGATGCTGATGGACCTGGGTTAAATAATTAAAAGAAAGGGAGAAACCGGCTATTAATGGAATTAATTTTAAATAATAGACTGATAAATTTAGAGGCAGATTTGATTTTTTAAAAGGTAAATATTTAAGGGAATGAGTAAACAATAATGAAATAATGATGGCGATAATAAAAAGCGCAGCAGGAACGGGATTAATTAAAGTAAGGGTAACAGTAAAAACAAATAATAAAAATAAGTGAAATATTTTTAAAGGAATGTTTTTGAAATAATAGAAAGTTAGAATTATAAAGAAAATAGTTTCAAGAGCATGATGTGGTATACCTCCTAACCTGAAAAAAGCAAATTGATAAGTACGCCATAATAGGAAAGGAAAATACCTGACGTTGTCGTCAACTACGATACGATTTAGAAAGGAAGTGGCTATCAAATGAAAAATGAATGCTAAAAAGGCTTTGGAAGAATTATTTTTAGAAAGTAACTTTATTAGCAGATAGGTTAAAAGTAAGCGAAAAAAAGTAAGGGCGATTAGAGAGAAATTATATGAATATTCAGCTCTCAAACCAAATAATGAGAATATTTTTCCTAAAATAATATTTTGCCAATAGATAAGACTTGGGGAAGTATTTTCACCGGTATATAGATTATGATTCAGCCATTTTCCGTGGGCTCCCTGATAAAATTGACTGACATAGAAAAAGTAGTCTTGATAATAGTGTATGGTGCCAAGGTAGACTTTATCATTAGGGCGATGAATTAGGCCATAAAAGAATGGAGCTGAATTTAATAAAGTAAAGATTAAGCTCACGATAATTACCAGTCTTAGATATTTATTTTTGTTCATATTACGATTGTCCTTTCATAATATTATCAATTTTCAGCAAAGATGGTTACTATTAGGTTATGATAAATATTATTGCTGTATATAAGCCTGAAATATAGATGATAGAAACGATTATTGTTACAAGTCTGATTCTCTTGGCAGTATTTGGAATTGAGCTGCAGTATATTGTTAATAGTCTGGCCACACCCAAGGGGCTGGTTTATTTAGGCACGGTGCATTGGCCGAGCGACTACTTTTATTATCTCTCGCAGTTTGTCCAAGGGAAACAAAACTTTTTGTCTTCTACCATGCTCTATACCCCGGAGAAATTAAAACCGGTTTTGACGGGTTGGCAGAATGTCTTAAGCGGAAAAATACTGATGGGGTTGGGATTTGATGTAATTTTGGCATATCAGGTGGCGGTGGCTATTTATTTGGGATTATTTATATATATAGCCTATAACTTAATCAAAGAAATATTCCCAGACAGTCGAGGGAAGAGAATGCTGGCTTTGGTTTTTTTTATAACTTCAACGTCGATGTTCCGGATTTTAAGAGATGGGGGAGGATGGCAATTTTCCTACTGGACCCACTGGTATAATCTGGGAAGTGCCCTGTCTCGTTTCTCGCCAACACCTCATCATTTACTTGCTTATAGTTTAGGTACTTTTATACTTCTAATGTGCATTAAATGGGTAAAAAATGGTTTCAGAAATAAATATTTGGCATTTTTATCGATTGCAGGATTTTTACTGGCTTCCATTAATCCTGTAGCCTGGGGATTGACGACATTGTCGATTTTGACTGCCGGGGCAATATATGTTGTCAAGGAAAGGCGGTGGAATTACTTACTTTTGGGATTTTTACTGATTATTGCCGGGATTATGCCGGCTGTTTACACCAGGACGGTATTTAACACATCTGTCTATAAATTATCGTCGGCTTGGGAGTCCGTTCAACAGCTGAAGATTACTCCGCTTTGGCTATTTTATAACAGCGGCTTGGTAGTGGTTTTGGCATTGTTTGGAGTATGGAGTTATTGGAAAAAAACTACTTTCAGCAAAATATTATTATTTATTTTTTTGTCCTGGGCAGTTTTTTTCTATATATCAGGAGTGCCTGAAAGAATTAAAATTTCCAATGCCAGATTTTGGCCGTCCCAGGTTTATATTGCCTGGGCAGTATTGGGTGCCGAGGGAGTAATTTTTACGGCAAATCTTTTCCGAAAGTTCTATAAAATAGCCTTAATAATCCTACTTTTGATATATACAGCAACGATCGTACCCACTTATTATGTGCAATATAAAGAATTGTTGACTCCGAAGCTTAAAAACAGTTATTACTATCTATCTAGCGATACTTACCAGGCAATACTTCAATCCGGGAAAATATCGTCTCCCGAAGATGTGTTTCTGGTGGTATGGCCCATCAATGAATCCTTTCCGGCTTTAACCGCACGGAAAACCCTGTTCGGCTATGAGCTTTTCACCCTCGATTACCCTGAGAAGATGCGAGAAGGCTTTGCCATCATTGACGGGAAGTATACACAGGATGAACTTAAGAAAACACTTAATATATACAGGATAAAATATCTATTTATGTATAGCTGGAATAATTATTTCAGACAATTTACTTTCCTTCGGGAAGTATATAAGAATCCGGAGATAACGATTTATGAAGTTACCAGTTAGATATCTTTATCTTCTATTGGGTTTGGTTATTTTGATTCCGGTTCTATTACCACTTTTTTCTCCTTACATTTATGGGACAGCCGACGGGTTGGCTCACAGATTCCGTTTAGTTTCCTTTGTAAATTCCTTAAAACAGGGGTATTTGAGGCCGAGATGGCTTTCCGATCAGGCTTTGGGATTCGGGTCGCCGATAACACTGTTTATTTATATACTTCCATATTATGTGACTGCAGGAATTAAACTGACGGGTTTGGATATGCGGACAACGACTCAAATTTATCAAGGAATAACGATCATTCTTTCATTTATTTTCATGTATAAGTTTGCAGCGAAATTGTGGGGAAAGCGGGCGGGACTAGCAGCGGCAACGGTTTACAGTTATGCTCCATATCGTTTGCTGACGATATATTTATATGAAGGCTGGGGTGAGATGACAGCTTTTGTGTATCCGCCGCTCATATTGTATTTAGCAACAAAATTGAACGAGAAATCACTTAGAATTACCTTTTTATTTCTGACAGTTGTTTGGTTTTTATTTATTCTGACTCATAATGTATCAATTCTGATGTATATTCCGATTCTTTTGATAATCGGAGTAATGCTACTAAAGAAGCGTATTGAAACTATTTTGTTTTTTATTTGTTCTTTGTTAACGGGAATAGTATTAAGCGCTTTTTTTACTTTGCCGGCATTAACTCTTAACCATCTGACAGCCTATCCAACGCTAATTGCCAAAGAAGCAGGTATGAGAGGAACTTACTACAAGCCGATTTTATTTCAGATTGAAACAGCAGTGGAAACTATCAGAAAGGGAAAGGTTGATTATTATGACTTTACTATCGGGTTGGCATATTTACTGGTTATTATTGCATTTCCCTTATTATTCCGGCAGTTTAAAAACGGGAAGATTAAATTTGCTTTATTAATATTTTTTTTATTTATTTTCTGCCTTTATTTGACCATGCCCTCATCCGACTGGATATGGAGGAATTTAACTTTTATGAAGTATATAGTTTATCCCTTCCGCTTTCTTCATCCGGCAACCTTCCTGGGAGCACTTCTGGTTGCTATTATAACTATGAAAAGCAGGAAATTGGCAATTTTTTTCATCATTTCGGCTATAATTTCAGGTTTTTCTTATACCCGTCCGGAGATTGAGATTTTTCCCTTTAATGATGATTATTTCTCCCAATTTCAGACCCTGTTATCTGCGCCGGGAACTTTAAAGAACATGGCGACAGTCGAATTTCTGCCTAAAACGGCTAATATTAATTACCTAATGGAGGTGGAAAATAAATATCTGACAACAAAAATAAAACCGGTTAAATTTGAATTCAGTTCTCCGGTTGAAGTAATTAGGGACAAAATAAAGGCGGAAGAGATGGAGGTGGAATACCGATCAGATAAAGATGCTATTTTGACGGTTAACAGCTTCTATTTTCCCAATTGGCAGGCCGCAATTGATGAAAGGGAAGATAATTTAGCAATGGACGGGAACGGCAGGATGAAATTAGAAGTACCATCCGGCAAACATAAAGTTATTTTCAAATTCGGCTTTTCTAAGATTGAACGGCTGGCCAATATGGTATCTTTGTTAGGAATATTCATATTGGCAGGAGAAGTATTATGGATGCGTGGAAAAAGAAAATAGAAGAGAATTTATTAGCTTTTTATAGAGAAATGGTTGAGGTCTGTCGAAGATGCGGTCGAGAAGAAGATGAAATTAACATTCTCTTTGCCACTAAATATTTAACCGGTGAAGAATTGGCTTTATTTATTAATCTATATCAACAATTGCGGGGTGGGATAGTGACTATCGGGGAAAATCGGGTACAGGAGGCTTTGAGCAAATTCAATTTTATCGAGCGTGAGCATTCCGGACTGGTTGGGCAATTCCGGAAGATAATGATCGGAACATTACAGAGGAATAAAATTAATAAAGCATTGACTGTATTTGATGAAATTCATTCGGTAGACAGCATTGAATTGGCGGGGGCAATAAATAGAAGAGCCTTCCGGGTGATTCCGGTATTCCTGGAGGTAAATGTTTCCGGTGAGAAGACAAAGCAGGGAATCAAGATGGACGAGGCAGACGGGATAATTAAGTCAATAAAGAAATTGAACCATATAGAACTTAAAGGGTTGATGACCATGGCGCCGGAAACAGAAAATCGGGAAGTAATCAGAAAGATATTTCGGAGATTAAGACAGTTGGCTGATCAATATGATCTGCTGACTTCCATGGGCATGAGCCATGACTGGCAGGAAGCCGTTATGGAGGGAAGCGAGATGATAAGAATCGGGTCCCGAATATTTCAAATATAAATTGACATCTGAGCAAACAACATATTATTCTAAAAGAGATAAATAAAAAGATGAGTAAAAAGTATTTTTTGATAATTATTTTTATATCCATTAATATAATAGTTTCCTACATGGCTTGGAATTTTTTAGATTACAGGTCAAAAGCTCTAGTTACTGATATACCGCAGTCAATAAAGCTTGGTACATTTGATAATCCTGGAAATCCGGCTATGTGTCCGGTTTGTCCGGTATGCGGACCTGTTCAATCATCTTTTTATCAACCGGTAGGTGACTTACCTACAATAACGCCACCAGTTCAAATAGACAGTCCCCCTCCACAAGGAAAACAATATTGTGTTGATGAGGCTCCCGGAACAGTAGAAGTTGAGTCCTGTGATGATTCAACCCGCTGCGATGTAGCCCATGGTGCAGGCGGACCAAGTGGAACGTGCGGTACGGTTATAGGCTGGGAACATACAATTATAGAATTCTTACTGGGTAGTACAGGTAAATATAACAACAAGTTGTCTGATAATCTTTCTCAGGCAATACAAAGTTCCTGCTATACTGCCTCACCTTACTCTCCGTATATTTCCACCTTTAATGTTATTGATTCTTATAATCTGGCGGGCTTTCATGAATTTTCAAGGGGTTCACAGGCTGCAGCTGCTGCTTTAGTCGATGCCTGGAGAGCAACTTCCGGATATACGGTATCTTCTTCTGCCAACGGGTTGACATCTGGAGATGCTGTGTTGTTCGGCAATCCTGCCCATGTTGCCTTAGTTAATACTGTGGAGATCGATTCCAGAGGAAACGGTGACATTTGGTTTTTGCATACTGGTGCGACATACTATTTAGGTAAGCTGATGGTTGCCAATTGGCAGGTAGTAGCTTCATCCACCGGCGATAACAATGTCTTGTTCGGAAGCCATCAGTCTAAAGGACCGAATACGACAATAGGGGAAACCGTCTGCTATTGTGGCAGTGACAGCATATGCTACCAATGGAAATTTAATTAAGTATATATGGATTCTATAAATCTTGAAAAGTTACAGGAATTCCTCAGAAACAAATGGGTTCTAGGCATATTAAGTGTGCTCTTATTAGCGGTTTTTCTACCACTTTTGTTACTGACGGAAAGGCCAAAGCAAGAAATAGTGACTAAAAAAGCCATTATTCCTACTGTCTTACCCATACCGACAACTTTTATGGCTAACGTAACCAGTCCAGTCACCTTTTCTTCTGAACAATTGAAAGCCATAGAGCAACAGCGTACTCTAGATGAGACTGTAGGAACCCGTGAAATTGAGATCAGATCCAATTATCCCTGGTTTATGAAATTGCCATTGCGGGGAGAAAAATATTTTGTCTATTTTGAGACTAACAGTAAAATATTTACTGGTCTTTTATATCCAGAAGCCGGAGATAATACAGACCAGATGAAAGCGGAAATCAGGAAAAAACTTAAAGACGAATACGGCATTCCGATAGACAATTTTACCTTCAAGTGGACAACTTTTGAATAGTCATCTACTTACGGAATAAATGAAGACATGTGGATTGCTGTAAATAAGGTTGATAAACGGATATAATTTTTCGAGCAGGTTATAATTCAGTTTCTCTTTCTCCTGAGGACCGAAGAAGATATATTTAATGCGGCCGTTTTGAAGAAACAGTTGGGCTTGAGAAGCGGACATTTGGCCTAGAAAGAATTGGTCGACTTCTGATGTTTTTCTGTTATAGTCGACCGTATTTGATTGGCCGAAGTAAACATAGTTACCCGAATAGGCAGGGATGTAGTTGCCGGCGGTTATTTCAGCCAGGATGACCTGGTCATTTGGGGTATTATGCCTTAACCAGCGGATTGCTTCCATCCAACCGGTTAACGGATACATAGTTTGGGGAGGATAAGGCACCAGAGGGATATCGGCACCTATCCTTTGATTAATAAATGAGAGTTGCCATTTGAGGCTGGTTTTCATAATAAAGAGGTTTATTAACAAATAACAAATAACAAATAACAAATAACAAAATTTATATAAATTTCTGAATTTGATAAACCGCCATATTTCTAGTAATAAATAAGACCCTAATATTCCCAGCGGAATAAAGAGGCCGGTTTGGGTGAAGCGGAGGGGACTCTGTTCTTTTACGACCGAGAAGAGAGAGGCGAAGAGGAATGTTACCACAATCCAGAGAATAAGAGGATAATATTGCCTTTTGCGATTCATAATTGCCAAAATGCTTCCTAAAAACCCCAGAAAGATAATAGGTCCTGTGCCTAAGATATACTGGTCAAGTGGGACCATCATGGGATGATTGCGGTGGAAATTAACCAAGGCAGACCAGGGGAGGAATTTGGTGGTGAAGAAGAGGTAGAGAAGAGCGGGGAGGGAAAATAGTATTAAGTATAAAGTCCCGCCGCTTGCGGGATCCCGCTGAGGCGGGATATTACGTATGATGTATTTTTTCTTAATAAAATTGATAATTTCTAACAATATTAGAACCCCGAGAAGCGTGATAAGGCTGGGGGGGAAGACCAGACCGGTCGCGTTGGCGAGGAGAATATAAAAAAATAATGTCTTTAGTCGTTGGTCGTTAGTCGTTGGTCGATTGATTGTTAGTTTATAGAGAAGATAGAAGGAGACGACTTGGCCGAAGAGGATATGGGGGATAAAAGCTAGACGCTGAAGGGAGTCGATATTGGACCACCATTCCATATATCTTGATATTTGCATTTGTCCGTTCGTGACAACAATATTGGGAAAGCTGCCGGAAATGATGGTGATGATAAAAGCCAGGATCTGCCAAAGAGGATTTCGGAAATAAAAAGTTATTAAAAGAAGAATGATAATTAAAAGCAGTGGGGAAAATATAATCCTTCCCAGCTGATAGGCATAATTCGGTTCTATTTTTAAGATACTGCCGATTTTGCCAAGATAAAGATAGAAAATTTGGATAATGGAGCCGCGATGAGGCTCTGAGGTATATTTTTCCACAGCCAGCCATCTGTTTTCATAGCCTTGTCTGACTTTGGAAAGATAAAGATTGAAATCCGGCCAATAATAATTATGTTCAAGGATAAAATCCCTGTTTTTGATTTTCAATTTAGGAGATTGGGAGATTTCATATAGAGTCGGATAAAAGGAAAAAAACAGGAAAAAGAGCAGAAGAACAATCAGGATAGGGTTTTTGTACTTGAACATAGTTTGATTATATCTTAAGATGGGTGAGATTTTTTAAGATGATATTTCTTTCCATAGTCATACCGGCATATAACAGTGAGGGAACGCTTGGCAGGCTGCTTACGTCCATCTTTGATTCCCGGAGAGTTGACACTAAGGAGATCGAAGTAATCGTGGTGGATGACAAATCCAGCGATAGAACGGCGGAGATAGCAAGAAAAAATAAGGTCAAAGTAATTTCTTTAAAAGAGAATTCCGGGCCGGCCAAAGCCCGTAATATCGGAGTCAAGCAGGCTAAGGGTAAAATCGTTTTATTTCTGGATGCTGATGTAGTTTTATATAAAAATACAGTTTTTGAGGTAATTAATTCGTTCAAGAGTGATTTTGATCTGTTTGCATTAACCGGGGTATGGTCCAGAGAACAGAAAAGCCGCAAGTTTTTCCCGAAATTCAAGGCTTTGAGGGACTGGAGCTATTGGATAAACGAAAGGGATCCGAGGAATTATTACTATCTTTTTTCAACCAGGATTGCTGCAATTAACAGGGGTTTATTTTTAAGATTGGGAGGTTTTGACACCACTTATAAGGCAGCCCTGATTGAGGATATTGAATTGACTTACCGCATTGTAAGAAGGTACGCAGTAATATTTAATCCTAAAGTGATGGTAAAGCACGAATTCGAGAATTTTTGGCCGATTGCTAAAAAATATTTCTGGCGTTCCTACTTCTGGAGCAAGATTTATCGGGAAAGGAAAAAGTTTGATCCGGTGGCCACGACTTCTAAGGAGGCTATGACGACGGTATCGGCAGGACTTATCACGGGGCTGGGAGTATTAAGTTTCTTAAGTTACTTAGGTCGCTTAAGCAGGATAACGGAAATATTGATAGTATTGCTGACGGGGGTTAGCTTAATACACATTTGGGGAGTAAGGAAATTCTTAGTGTTTGTAGCTAAAGAAGAAGGAATTTGGTTTGCTGTTAAGTCATTTTTTACGGGACTGATACTTTATTTGGTAATTTTATCCGGTGCGGTTTATTCGTATATGAAAAACCGTCCTTAATAAGGGGAATATCAGAGGGAGTTTAGCAGTTTTTCGACTTCCTGGTATTCCGGAGTGCCGGGTGGATAGAGCTTTAGGGCTTGGTCCAGATGCCGGCGGGCTTCTTCTTTCCTGACTTCTATCACCTCATAAACATCGTGCCTATTTTTTAATCTTCCGGGACACTAATATTTGTCATAAAAGTGCGGACATCTGCGGAGCTTGCTCCGCAGTTGGATAGCACACAGGATGTGCGAACAGCAAACACAAGTGGTATTCTAGCATAGTGAAGTTAGAAGAAGGATATCACTGCCGATACCAGATAAGATATCACTGCGTCTGGAAGGTGAAATACAGCAGGAAAATTCTTTTCGGTGAAAGAATAAAATACTTAAAACAATTAATACATGAAATAGCAGAAAGATATGATTATTACATTGAAGCAGTAGGAGTTGATGAGACACACGTGCATGTGTTTGCTGGAGCACATCCTGCTATCTCACCAGCGAAGCTGATACAGGTAGTTAAAAGCATAACAGCTCGGGAATTGTTTAAGAAATATCCGGAGATAAAGCAATTCCTGTGGGGAGGAGCCTTATGGGCAATAGGATATTATGTCAGAACAGTCAGCGATGGACCACTGGATCACGTAATCAAGAAATATGTTGATGAACAGAATCAAGTTATTAAATCAACCAGGAAAAAGAAGTATCAGCTGAAGCTGGTGCCCTAGAGACAACTGCGCAGCAGAGCTGCGCAGGGGTGTGTTCCCGAGCGATTCCGATGTCAATCGGAAGAGTCGAGGGATCTGACGGTAAGCTAAATTAAGGTCTGATATAAATCTTTTAGAGTAGGATTGGTTTTGGCAATAAGAGCGTTCTTTTTCTTTCTTGGCCAGTTTTTCAATTGTTTTTCCCGAATAATGGTAGAATTGGAATC
>MFJM01000030.1 GCA_001779205.1 Candidatus Gottesmanbacteria bacterium RIFCSPHIGHO2_02_FULL_39_14 | reverse complement strand
TTAGTTACCCACGGAAATAAGGGAAAAATAGCAGAAGTTATAATAAAGCTAAACCAATATAGCCGATTGCCACGGCGATTAAAGCCGTTTTGCCGACTTTTTTCAGGCCTTCCCAATTCGGATTAGGGTTTTCTTTGCCCATAGTCGCTGGTATTATATCATTATGAACAGATTACCTTCAAAAATCTTCATAGACGGGGGATTACCAGAGGAGACGAATACGGCTTCAGGGCGGATGCTGCATGATTTAAGTTCCCCTTTGGACGGCCAAACGACCAATCCGACTCTGATTGCCAGGAATCTGGCTGCCAAAGAAGGAAAACTGACTGAAAAAGATGCTTTGGCTGAATATAAGCGGATAGTTCAGGAAATGAGTTCGATAATTCCGGCAGGCTCGATTTCCATCCAGGTTTTTGCCAATGAGAAAACTCCTGCTTCCGAAATGCTGGAGCAGGCGAAAGAGAGAAATAAATGGATTCCAAATGCTTCTATCAAGTTTCCCGCAACCGGCGAAGGCTTAAAAGCGGCCGGCAAAGCATGTCTTGAAATGCCAATCAACATAACTCTTGTTTTTTCACAAAGTCAAGCCGCCGCAGTTTATGAAGTTACGCGTGGAGCCAAATATCCTATATTTATTTCTCCATTCGTCGGCCGTTTGGATGATATCGGAGAAAACGGCATGGATGTTGTTAAAAATATCCTCAAAATGTATGAAAATGGAGACGGTCATGTGGAAGTTCTCACCGCTTCAGTCAGAAATCTTGATCACATATTGTATGCGCTTTGGCTTAAATCGGACATCATCACCATTCCCTTCAAAGTTTTCCAACTATGGGCTGATGAAAACTTCAAATATCCCGCTGATGATTATGTCTATAATAAACCGGAATTAAAACCGATTCCTTATCACTCTGATGTCAAGTTGGGCAGGGACTGGCAGACATATGATTTACAGCATATGCTGACCGAAAAAGGCCTTTCCGCATTCTTTAGCGACTGGTCCGGCCTATTCAGTTAGGGTCAGCTTTAGATTATAATAATCTTCGATGGACATTTCGGAACATCCGACAGAACATCTGGAAAACTTTCCCGAAGCCTACTACGGCTTTATCTACCACTATTACCGGGCAGAGGTTTACCGCGAGACCAACTGGCGTAACCGCCTCGACACGACCACCAACTGGTCGATTGTGGTGACAGCCGCCATGCTTTCCTTTGTTTTTTCCAATCCGTCAGCTCCCCATTCGATTATTCTGGTCAATTATGTTTTTGTCTGGTTTTTCCTGTATATTGAGTCCCGCAGGTACCGTTACTACAGCCTGCTTCGGGAAAGGACAAGAATCATTGAAAAACAAATACTGCCCCAAATTTTCTTAGGCAAAGCTAAAAAATTGAACGAAAGCCGCTGGCGGGAAAGGTTGGTCAAAAGTTTTACCGATATGAAAGTGCCGATGGGGAGATTAGAATCTGTTGCCTGGAGATTGAGGCGCAATTACCTGATTATTTTCCCTTTGATTTTCATTTCCTGGCTGGCCAAGATCCAATCATTTCCGGTTCCGGCTCAGACACCTGACAGATTTTTCATCAATGCCCGCATCTGGCTTGTACCCGGTGAGATCGTCTTCTATTTTTTTATGATTTCAGTAATTATGGCCATCATTTTATCTTTCTATCTGCCCATCAAATCAAAGCACAGCGACCTGCCGTAATTTTCTGTTTGGACAAGACAAACTACCCTCAGCCCGGACCGTATTTCCAGACAATTGAGCTTGAGATTAATAGCAGTGCTATAATTAAACGGTATGCTGAATTGGGATTATGATTTACCGAAAAACTGGAAACCCAAAACCGATGAGGAATGGGTGTGGTTTTTAGTGAGAAAGATAAACCACAACGATTTAACCGGTATTCCTAGAAAAATTTTGGCTAAATTCTTTCCGGAAATTAAAAAAGTTCTTGATCCGGGCAAGAAAGTTATACTGGAATATTTCTTAAACAAATATAAATGGATTTGACCCAAACCCAAAAACGGATCCTAGATATTTTTACGAAAAGCGGCTTGGTTGAAAGATTTTATTGGACCGGCGGAACACTTTTGTCGCATATTTACCTTCATCACCGCAAATCCCTGGATTTGGATTTATTTTCCGAAAAATTATTTTCCTACAGTGATTTGTTGCCTTTTCTTAATGATATAAAAAAGTCACTCAATACTTCAATTGTGGAGGAAAAAATTCACGACCGGTGGGAATTTACCATTAAATCGCCGGAGGAAACCAGGATTGAATTCGTTTATTATAATCACGAAAAAAAAAGGTTAAGCCCATTGAAGAAAGAATCAGGTATTTTAATCGATTCGCTCAAGGATATAGCTGCAAATAAATTAATGGCTTACTTTGACCGTAATGAACCAAAAGATCTTACGGATATTTATTTTTTAATGACCAAAAAAAAATTCCGTCCGTCTTATCTGTTAAAATTAGTCAATCAAAAATTCGGCAGCAGCTTTTCTGAGTTTATGTTCTGGTCGGAGAGCGCCAAAGCGTTGAGAATTTTAGATTCAGTCAAACCACTGCTAATTGGCAGTGAACAGAGTCAAAAAAAATTGTTGGAGAAAATAAGGCAGTTTTTTTTGGAAGGCAGCGCCACTTTTTTAAAAAAACAATTTGACAGCTGAAGCAACTTCAATTCTTCAGCAACACAACAACAATCAGCAAGAGTCTATTTTTTTTGGAAAAAAATCAGCAACGGAAAAGTATGATATTTACACCTCTAGGCTGATATGGTCTATTGACCTTAAAGCTCCAGAAGTATCTTTATGATCAGGTATGTAATGTAAGTCTCTTACGTCAATATTATGGTATGGTCCAAGTAAATGTGCCTGTAATTCCTGCTGGCTGAAAAAAATTAGCATTTCATCAACCAAGTCTATAAACGTTGGGTCTTCAATATCGGGAGGTCCATTTTCGGAAGTCCATTCATAAATACCGTTATTTTTTCTTATCAAATTTTTCAATTCCATAAACTTCCTTGTTCCGTCAAACGTGGCCAACATTGATTCAAAGCCATAAGGCATAGAAACTCGACCTTCCTGGAATTCTGATAACCAGGTGGCTTCAGCTATGGCAGTTCTTATATGACCTCCAAGAAGAAGCATTATATTGAAAAACGGCGGTAGATTTTGTTCATTCATTAAATTTTGCATATTTATGGCAACGCTGTAATTTTCCATATCTTCATTTACTTTAAATCCTTCAGCACTGACGACTTTAAATGATTTATTCTGACGTTCCAGTAGTTTACGGAAAGCTTTGGTATACTGGTTGAAATCAAGAATCTGCTGGCTGTGGTGGTACAGCAGCACTTTTGCCACATCCGAATTCTCAAGTCCGGAATGCAGATTAAGAGTAAAAAATATATCACCCCACACCTTAGCAGATACCACATTACCGGAATCATCAGTTAGCAGCATGATGGCTTGGTTTTCAGAAATTGCGTTGCCTAAAAAGTGTAAATTGGAGAATTCCTTATCTATATCTATAAAATCGAAAGTAATGGGTAGTTCGATGAATGAAATTATTTCAGCCGGATTTTTCTTGTCTGTTAATAATTCTACTGCCTGTGCAATTTCAGGGAATTTTTTGACCATTCTCTGTCCATTAACCGTCCAGTCGGCCAGTTCATACCCATAGCGTACTAACCTGTTGTCAACATAATTAGTTTCTGGAAGTCGAGTTTCGGTTGGTCGGGTTGTCGGTGTAGCTTCAGTAGGAATAGGAGGAGTAGGTGTACCAGTCGGAATAGAAATTTTAGTTGGATCAATTCCAAATCTATTACAAGCAGTTAGCAATGATCCTACTAAGCTCAATTCTAGGAATTCACGTCGTGAGATGCTCATGATAATTCAGATTGAGATATTACTCTACAAGTATTTCAAAAGCAACTTATTGTTTTGGATTAGCACCTCTGTTATTGACAGGAAAAAACATATGTCATTGGCTCAACTTCTTGACAGATCGGAAAAATAAATTAAGATGGTCTTACTGCCCGAAGGGGCATTTTTTTATGTTTAAAATTAAAAAAATATTTCCGGCTGTAGGTCTTTTTCTGATTTTGTTGGTAATGAATGTTCTTTTACACATACCCAAAGCCAGGGCTTTAATCCCTGACAGGCCGGTTTCAGGCCGCGCCAGAATTCTTCCGCCTATTTCAGATGCCTACAAGCCCTATCCCATGCCGATGCCAAGCCGCGTCTATCCGTTACCTACCCGTTTCGTTTCACCTGCCGAAACCACGGGGAAAGTTAGCCTCATTGCCCGTACTTCAGCCTGCGGACAGCTTTATCCTTATTCGGGCAGTTTCAGCCTCTGCCGGAGCAAAATAGAAATGCTTTCAGGTATCCAGTCAAATGGTGCCGCTTCCTGCCAGGCTCTGATGACCGATATCAAAGGGATGGGGCAGATAAAATTGAATAGCGGACATTATGTCGTCCGGCCGCCCCAGTTTTGCCCGCCGGGATACTATTGCATAATGCAGGAATTAAGAAATAGCGGTAGCTCCGGCAACCTCAAACTTCTGATGGCCGATCCTTTCAGCTGGAAGATTGAACCTGCCAATTTTTTCCTGGAGCAAGGCCAGGAAGTTAAAATTTCCGCTGCAGGTTTCAATCAGCTTCTCATGTGCCCCGTCCAATCTGGAGAATAGAACTGTTCACCCCCCGGGTGAACATGCTTGACACCTCCGGAAAAGTCAAAAGTCAATGTTATTTTTTTTCTTCATGTCTTCCTCGACCAGTTTGCGCAGATAAACACTCTTGGGCAGTTTGCCTTTCCGTGAAACTTTTTCCAGGAAAGAGGCGATTTTTGAAGTGATAAAGAAAGTGAAGCGTGTATCATTGTTGCCTCTGACGTAATTGATAAAATCATCAATAAGGCCAGGGAGGTTTTCCCTGCTATATTTTTCACAGATCAATTTTTCATCCCGGTGGTGGGCCAGAAGAGAGGGGGGATTGCCTTCGGAAAAAAGTATCAAAATCGGTTTGAGGAAAGCTTCGGCCAGCGATATTTCATAGCCGACCGAGATCGAGGGAAAGGTCGTTTCCGCGACGGTGAAATCAGAGGAAGTAATCCATTTTTCCAGCTGTTTATGGAACTTCAGCCGGTCCTCTTTTTTTTCCAGCTTGACTTCAGATTCGGTCGATTTGATAATGTGGTCGGAAATAACCTGGCAGTTTTTAGATTTAAGGATATCAATAATTTTCAGGTAATTGGCCAGATGGTATTTTTTGCCGACGATTGAAGCAGTGAAATAGACTTTCATATAAAGTCCGATAGTATAAATTTTATCATACTCCCCGCCACAGCCTTAATCAAATAGACTTTTATCAATAGATAAATCAGGATCCGGTATGCATTGGTGATGCATTGCCCTTATTACTATCCTATAGTATTATTAATGAAATTTATTAGCAGAAGAGTTATATGATAAATCGACGTGAATTTCTCTATCTTACAGGCGTAACAGCGGGTTCACTATTGTCTGCTTGTTTGCCGAAAGGACTACAGGTAGAACAGCCCGTACTTGTACCAAAAACGGCAGATAAACTACCTACAGCAGTTGAGCCGCAACTACAAGCAGCTGAGCCGTCAGCAGCCATGGAACAATCTCGAGTATCCCCGGATATTTCCCTTAATAGTCCGATAGATGTTAATAGCATAACCGTGGAAAATTCGCTGGAAGGTTTGGAAGTAAGGACCTTAAAGCTGAATGATTTTTTTACGGTGACTTTTTTAATGACAGAACATCATTTAGAGGATGTAGAAAATAACGAAAAGATGAAAAAAATTAAGGAAGAAATTGAGAGCAGCAGCTGTGTGATTCCCGAATATTATCCACCGGCAATTGAAGAAATGAAAAAAAGCAGCTTTTGGGTAAATTTCATTGCCGAACCTGATGAAAAAATTATTCCGTTTTTTTCCAAAATATACAAATTCAGCATGAACTACGGGAAGCCGATTTGGGTACTCGATCCGGCCAATCGGAACAGCTTTATGAATGTTGCCGCAAAACACGGAGTTGAGAGATTGTTCGGCGGCAGAGGAGATGAGAGTACTTATCGCAATACCATAAACACTGCTTTTTTATTGACTTTGGCCAATAAATATAACAATGCCAAATCCCCGCAAAAATGTGTCTATATACTGCCAAAAGCTCATGCTGATGAGATTTTATCAATTATTAGAAGTCGCAATCCGCCCAGTGTTTCCATGCAATTTCCTGACCAGTATACTTCGATTTCCCCAACCAACAGGGCAGAAAATTGGCAAACCAGGGTAGATCAATATA
>MFJM01000029.1:7531-8232 GCA_001779205.1 Candidatus Gottesmanbacteria bacterium RIFCSPHIGHO2_02_FULL_39_14 | reverse complement strand
TCACCATTAAAACTCCTGCTTTCCACATCTCTTAAAATATTTTTTAATGTTTGTCCGGCTGTAATCAATTTCTGACGCTGGGTAAAAGTAGCGTATTGGCTATAAGACATTCCTAATAATATACCTATCACTGATATGGTAACCACCAATTCAATGATAGTAAAACCCGTTTCGGTAAATCGATCTTTAACCATTAGGGATTAACTACTGCATAATTACATCCGGATCCGCAAGCTGACTCGTTTCCACAGTAATTGTCGTTTTGATCCTCGTTTTCTAAATGCGTACAAAGTTCATAAGTAAGAGGTGAAGTCGATTTGTAACAGTACTGAAAAGCAGGTGTTTTTGGATCCTGCGGATAAGGATTGATATAATCCAAGCTTAATTCAGCAGGTATACAATTATCAACAGAAGGATAAGAGTTATTCTCGGATTTATATATTTCCAAAGCGCTTCTTATCTGTTCTAAATCAGTTTTTCTTAAAGCATCCCGTCCGCCCCTTGACAATGCCTGATATCCGGTTATACCGATAGTCGAAAGTAGAGCGATAATTGTTATAGTTACCAGAAGCTCAACAATAGTAAAACCGTTTATGTTTCTTGTTTCTTGTCTTCTCATCGTGAATTGTACACACAATATGGTGAGGGGGATCCGGCTTCCAAATCAGCACATACAGTAAATTTGTCTGAATTGCAGTAAT
>MFJM01000029.1:4531-7459 GCA_001779205.1 Candidatus Gottesmanbacteria bacterium RIFCSPHIGHO2_02_FULL_39_14 | reverse complement strand
AGAGCATTTTTTATTTCCCTTAAATCGCTTTTTCTTTTGGCATCTCGTCCTTTCTTCTGAACGGAGGCCAAAGATGTCAATCCCATGGTAATCAAAATCGCCAGAATTGAAATCACCACCAACAACTCAATTAAAGTAAAACCTTTTTTTTGTATTTTGTCTATCATGGTTCTGTAAGCGTATAACTTACCATTCCCTGATCATCACATTGCGATATGCTTTCCGTATCTCTATCGGGATCATTCTGATTCTCCAAACAGGCGCTTATATCATAGCGTAAACTGTCACCCGGATTACGAACATAAATATACTGGTTTTGAGTTTGCGGATCGCAAGGCAGCTTCTTCATATAAATATTCCCTCCGCAATCAGCATTTTGCGTCCAGCATTTGTTGCATAATCCGTTCATAAATGTATCATCAGGATATGCAGGCAGATCCCGATCAGATCTGAATAATTCCATAGCTATCTGCAATTGGGATAAATCCGATTTTCTCTTTGTATCCCTGGCTCTTATCCTGATACCTAAAAAATTAGGCACAATGAATCCGATTAAAACAGCAACAATTGCTACAGCAATCAGGATTTCTATTAATGTAAATCCTCTATTCCTCATAAAGTAATGTTCGGGCTGGCAATTCCGTAATTATAATCAATACCACCACACCAGACAGCTGTCGTTAAAACATCGGGATCACTGGTATTTTCTAAATTAGCCGTCAACCGGTACCAGGAACCGTCAGATTCATAACAATAAATTTTGTCAGTCTGCGGATCACCGGGCGTTTCCTGAAGATATAAGGTATCGGGATTATCAGGATGGGTGAATTTAACTCCTACCGCAGGCAAACTATCTGGATAACTTTGATTGTCGCTATAGTAAAGTTCCAGAGCTTGGGCTATTGACCGCAAGTCCTGCTTCCGGCGGCTGTCCCGACCCCTGGCAATTGATGAAAAAAAATTACTTAAAAATGCCGTACCGATAATACCGATCAGGGCGATAACAATTAAAATTTCTATCAGGGTAAAACCGGATTGTTTCTTGGGTCGGGCAGGCAAAATCATGTCTTTCTTTGATTAGAAAAAATATTTATGAAAATAAGATATTATTGTTCCTCCATAATAATCCGCAATAAAAGTAGCCACTACCAAAAACGGTCCGAAAGCAATCGTGCTTTTTAATGACTTACGTCCCATTATTACCAGTATCAGAGAAAGTAGAGCTCCTGTCAAGAAAGCCAGGTAAAAGGAAATTAAGACTTTTGGCCAGCTTAAATAATAACCCATAAAAAAAGCATATTTAACATCACCCAAACCCATGCCGCGGCCTCTGGTTATCAAAACTAAAAAAAGAAATACTCCTGCCGTTATAAAACCAATCGCGACCGTTAAAAACAAACTTCCTCTTGAATAAGTCAGTTGGTAAATAAAAGTAATTACAGTCAGGAAAACAATTATTTGATCAGGAATAATCCTTTTCTTTAAATCTACCGTAAAAATAACTATAAGAGCTGCCGTAACCGTCCATTGATATAAAAGTAACCAATAATCTGAATTTATTTTAGAGTAAACCGAAAAAACGTAAACAAAAAGAAATCCGCAAGACAATTCCACCAAAGGATTTTGTAGGGAGATTTTTGTCCTACAGTACCGGCATCTTCCCCTTAAAAAGATAAAGGAAAAAAGCGGAATCAGGTCAAGCACCATAAGCTTTCTCCGGCAATGATCACAGTGAGACGGTTTAAAAACGATATCCTCGCCTTTGGGAATGCGGTCGATTAAAACATTCAGAAAAGAACCAACAATTAGACCGAAAATAAAAATATAAGAAATAATCATTCTTCGGACGAAAATAAATTGGCTGTAAAAAAGATCAATAAACTGCCGGCATAATAATAGTAATAAATAAAACTTTGTCTGAAAAGGAAATAGAAAAAATAGAAAAAGATTATTATCATAAGCAAGTTTTTTCGAATTAAAATTTTTCTATTTGAAAATAACTTAGCAAATAAAAATACAGTAATGACTACTAAAATAATTGAAGTTAACCATGTTGGCAGATCAAATCCTGTCAAAGTATAAAAAGCAGTATTCAAATTGAGCGATAAATGAATGGGGATTGTTTTTAACTTATCAATGGGTTGCAGGTAAAAAAGTATTGTTTTTTCAATAAAAACCGACGGTTGCCACAATAAAAATATGCCTATAACCGGACAAAAAACAGCCAAAAATGCTGCGAACACAGTTTTTTTATTTTTCCAAAGATGATAGGTCAATATTGTTAATATCAAATAGTAATGGTGAATTCCTCCGATAACAGCCAGTAAAATTCCTGTCAGGAAATTTTTTGATTTCTTAATTGAAATAAATAACATAAAAGTGAGAAAACTAAAAAGGGGAGTCTGCCAAGACTGCTCAATCATAAAAAGAGAGTTCGGCCTAAACAGATAAATTAGCGACAATAACTTAGACTGTAGGCTTTTTTTTCCAATCAGATAAATCAAAATTGCCCCCGAAATATCAGCTATAATCAATAAAATCCTTGGATCTTTAAACAAAATTATTAAAGGTATTTGCAAAAGAAATGAAAAAGGCCAATAAGAAAAATTATCGGTTATAACTCCCTGATAAACCGGAGAATAAACTTCCTGGTAAGGGTTTTTGCCTTGCAGCAGTTTTTGAGGCGCTTCTTTTAACAGAGTAAAAACATCAATAACAGGCTTTGGTGATGCTATAATAGTCAAAAACCTCAAAGTAATTGCTAAAAAAATAAATAGCGGGAAAATCTGTTTGTATTTATTATTATTATTAGATTTAAAAATAAAGAGATACAACAACGGCAGAAAAAATAAAGGCAACATATCAATAAATATTACTGGCAGAAGATTAATTTGATAAATTCCTCCGGAAAAATAAATAAACAGGGAA
>MFJM01000029.1:0-4496 GCA_001779205.1 Candidatus Gottesmanbacteria bacterium RIFCSPHIGHO2_02_FULL_39_14 | reverse complement strand
CAGCTTCTTTAAATCAATTATTAAATTCTGAAAATATAATTTTAACAAGATGAAAAAAAGGGCAACTAACAGGAATAAGGAAGGGAAACTGAAAAAACCGCGGTTAAAAGTGGTCACCAAAATAGATAACAATAATCCGTATCCTAATAAATCCGCTGTCATTTCATCAGTCTATCATAAATTTCTGCCCTTCTTTGGCTTGGCTTTGGTCTCTCTTATTTATTTTTTAAGACTTTTTTATCCACAGCAATCTATTTTTATGATCCCCGATTTCGGCCAAAGTGATGTCCTGCATCTGAACTTGCCGCTTAAAGAAATCCTCAGATCCTCTCTTTTACAAAACCGCTGGCCTCTCTGGTCGGACAGCCTTGCCGCAGGATTCCCGGTTCTGGCTGAAGGGCAAATCGGTACTTTTTATTTGCCCAACCTGATCTTATTTAAATATCTGCCTCTGATTCCTGCCTACAACCTCAATCTTTGGATCTCTTTTTTCCTGTCATCGGCCGGTTTGTATCTTATTTGCCGTAAATTAAAATTTACTGTGTTTGTTTCCTTTATCACCTCCCTTATTTTCTCTTATGGAGGATTTTTCGCTGTCCACCTCAACCATTTTAATCTCATTCAAGCTGCCTCATTACTGCCTTTGATTCTCTACTCATATTTGAGACTTACCCATAAACCATCAATCATTAACCTCATATTCTTTTCCTTCCTACTATCCCAACAGGTCTTCACCGGACACTTTTATATATCTTTCATCACTTTTATATCCCTTTTAATAATCTGTCTATCATTCAAAAAAAAATTACTTCCAAAATTTTCCGTCTTATTTTTAGGAAGTTTAATTGCCGTTCTTTTCTCAGCAATCCAAATTTTGCCGACCTTTGAGCTATTCCAGCTCTCGGATAGAAAATCCGGGCTGTCCTTTGAAGAAGTTACTACATTTCCGTATCCCGCCAGCCACCTGATAACTTTTTTTAATCCTTATTTCTTCGGTACCCCGGAAACGGGCAGTTATCCTCCTTTTACTTCGGATTGGGGCATTTTCTGGGAAAATACTGCTTATTTGGGCTTATTACCTCTGTTTTTGGCTCCCTTTACTCTTTTCCTCCCGAGAAAAAACCATGTTTTAACCTTTATTTTACTCCTGGCTGCTTCTTTACTGCTGGTTTTGGGAAAAAATTCACCCGTCTACCTGATTTTTTCCCTGCCTCCCTTTAATTTTTTCCGGGTACCTTCCAAATTTCTGCTCTTAACTTCTTTTTCCCTGACGATCCTCTCCGGCTTTACCCTCAATCAAATAACGAAAAAAATAACCAACCACTTTTTACTTATCACTTTTTACTTATCACTTATCACTATTTTTTTCCTCGATGAATTCTCCTTCTCCTACCGTTACCCTCCGCTCACTCCGGCTTCCTGGTGGCTCTCACCTCCGGAAATAATCAATCTGATAGATAAAAACGCCGGTCGGATAAAAACCTACGGTTCTGAGATTGCCTGGAATTATATTTTTCTAAATTCCGGCTGGCAGATTCCTTCAAATTATCTTCCTCTAAAAAACAGCCTTTACCAAAATTCCAATGTCTTATACGGCCGTCCACAGATAAGTATTAATACCGGCGGAGTTATTCCCAGAAGAACGAAAATCCTGCGTTTGTTAACTGATAATCTTCAAGATGACCAATCCTTAAATTTGCTTAAACTCTGGTCTGTCAAATATATTATCACAGTAAGTCCTATTGAAAATACTGCTTGGCAAAAACTTGGCAAAACACCGGATGAATTCAACCGTCCGCTTTTTTACCTCTATCAGGCTGACTCTATTTATCCTCTAGTCTATTTAACCACCAAAACTGTCTTGGTGGATACGCTTGATGAGTTTAAACGTCAATTGGTTAGTCTGGATACCCTAAATTTAACTGTTCTAATCGAAGATAAAAATAACCAAATACCGCCTTCTTCTGAAGAAAATCAACCATTAATATCTGTCAGGAATGCTGATTTATACCGGAAGGAATTTCAAATCACCAGCCGCCATGAGAGACTCCTGGTTGTCAATCAAAGTAATTATCCCGGTTGGACTTTTTATCTTGACGGACAAAGAATTCCTACCCTTAACGTTAATCTCAACCAACCGGCAATCCGAATACCCCCAGGTTCGCATCAGGTGAAAATGGAATTTATAAGTGCGTCTTTTACTAAGGGCAAAACCATCACCATCCTTGCCATGATTACAGCTTTTCTAGCGGTGTCTCTTGCTCCTTTTTTGTCTTCAAATAAGCGTCAAAATACTCGGCAGCCTTCTTTTCATCCTTAAAACAACTCTGGTAATTCTGGTATCTTAAAAATAATGCTATCAGGTTGTTATTATCCTCCTTTAACGTTATATCAATTTCCTCCGAAGCCTTTGTGCATTCCTTCCGTTTCATGTGGACTTGGGCTAACAGCAGATAGCTGTCGGGGTCCTGAGGAATCAACTGTTGTGAAGATCTTAAATGGGGAATAGCCAGGTCATAAAATCCGGATTCCAATTCATAGTTGGCCGTTTCCAGATGAGCTACTCCGTAAAGCTTCAATATGTCAGATAAATAGAGATGCTGATAGGAAGATAAGCTCCCTGTCCTCGGATCATGGTATTTATCCCATAATTCCTCGTTGATGCGGACAACTTCCGCCGGATTTTCCGTTTCATTGGGAGGCAAATACCTGTAAACAAGACCCCAGGGAAGGAATGTGCCTCTGGAAAGAACAAAACTTTGTTTGCTGTATATGGAAAATTCCTGACTGTTCTTTTCCAAGAATTGTTCCAAACTTTCAGGGGTATCAATCGCTCTTGGGATTTGAAGTTCAGGCACATCTCTTTTTAACTGTTCAATATAAAACGGCAAATAGAGCTTGTAAAAATGGATCAGTGTCAGATTAGTGAATAATTTACTGCTGTAATATAAGTATTGACTGTCAAATAGAGGAGTATCGCTGGCTATCAGCAGAAGACTTTTTTTATCAGCGCTGGACAGGATGTCATAGGCAAAATTCTCGGCCGTCCGGTCGTTTTTCAGAATAAGTATTTTACGGCTGTTTTTATAAGCTAAAGATAGGGGAATAACCAAGAAAATCATTAAAGTCAGTTCAGCTATTCGGACACCCTTATCCCGTCCTAACATCCGTCCCCAAAAATGCCTGAGAAAATTTTCCAGGTAAATAAATCCGCAGGCCATCGGAATGGCCAAAAAAAGATAAACCGGCAAAACAAACCGCTCGAATGTAGCCAGCATGAAATTTTCCGTTAGCGGAAAAGAAGCATAAAATAAAAAGAAAATATATAAAACTATTACCGTGCAGGAAAATCTGAATATTTTTTTGTTATTAAGATATAAATAAATAAATCCGAGTAGAGAAAATAATATTCCCCAAAAGGTAAAATCCTCATAGAAAAAATCAGCTAAAGCCAGAATATTTAACAATCTGGACCAAATGTGGCTTTCTATAAACTTGCCGGCCGTAAACGTCCCGTATGTCGACCTCAGAATCAGTTTTAAAAAGTTTACCAGCGAGTTTGGACCCATCCAATTCACAGGCGGATTTTTCCCCGAGGCAACCAAAACGTAAAGATAGGGGAATAAACCTAAAAATAACAAAATCCCCGCTTTCAGTCGTGACTTTGGCGAAATCCTTTTTATCTTCCCGGCAATCAACAGAAACAAACCGGGAACCAAGAATAAAACAATTTGATGATGGGTCAAAGACAGCCCGAAAAGAAAAGCAGCCAGAAAAAGATATCGTCTTTGACCCGATTCACTGAATAAATAGGAAAAATAGGCAATAACTACCAGGAATAAATTATTCAAGGCAAAGACTTCCACTACACTGCTGTATAAAAAAAAGGGATAACTGAAAGCAACGGTCATTACAGCTATGACACTTGCCATTACTTTTCCGATAACTTTGAATATCAATAGGTAAAGAAAAATTAAAGCTAAAATTGAAGGAATCGAAGAAAGATAGGCAACCCTGAAGGCCAATGTACCCGGAGATGTATATTTAGCCGCCAAAATACCTAAACTGGTATACAGAGGATAGCCTGGCGGATGGGGAATTCCTGAAACGGCAATGGAAGCTAAAAAATCACCGGCATCTCCTCCGTAAACTGTCGTCACTTGGTGTGAAAAATATACAAAAGAAGCAGCCAATCCGACAATAACGAGTCCGAAAATGAAGGATCTTTTCAATTTCTCTTTATAAATTACCAACTATGAACTAATAACTGCCAACTGTTACTTCACACACCAGTAGCAGGCAGTTCCATTAGCAGTCTCTGACAGACACCCGGAACTGTAAGCTCCGTTAATCCCGTATTTTGAATTAAGATCCAACCTGAAAGATTTGGAATCAGGCAAAAAACAAACCGCTAAATTCTGCCTGTTCCCCAAAGCATCAGCCGTCGAGGTCAGATAAATTTTGGCCAAGTTGCTTTTAGCTAAGGTGATAAATTC
>MFJM01000028.1 GCA_001779205.1 Candidatus Gottesmanbacteria bacterium RIFCSPHIGHO2_02_FULL_39_14 | reverse complement strand
AGTATAGTTTTATTGGGTAAAATCTCGGTTTAAACATGCAGAAAAACCTCTTTATCTCCATATTTGCCTTCCAACTAATTGTTGGAGGTAGAAGTGTGGGAGAGAGAGGATGAGAAAAAGAATTTAAAAACGTAGGACACAAAGAAATCTCCCACAAAAAAGGGAGATTTTTTTAAGGGAAAATATGGGTAGAATTGAGCTTAATATTACTACTTTACCATCAAGGGATTTGGGTCAGACGGCAGGTCAGTTTGATGACCCATTAGCTAGTAGGATCATTTTATTAGAGGGAGTGCAAGCTCAAAGAGCAGGTGTTATTTTTGATGACAATAGTGTTCCAGACAATACTGGTATTCGTAAGCGATTAGACCTTCTCAATATTTATCAGAGAGACGAGGCTATACTCTCAAACCTGAAGTTGAAGCAATTAGCATCCAGAACATTAACAGAGTCATTGCAGTTATTTTTTGATGATATGTCCATTGGATACGAAGTCAAATTGCCTCTTTTGTCAGCTAATATTGAAATATTACAGCTCCAAGATGATTCAATTCCCATAGATTTGTCCGAAGAGGGCATATATCCTGAACAGATTTTGGCTCTGGAAGAAGTATGTCGAATCCTGGAAAAAGAAGAAATTAAAGACGGCTATCAAAAGGATCAATACCAAGCATTCAGACAATATATTGAATATTTTTTGTGGAGAATCGGTCAGAGAAAAGTACTGCCGGAACTATCCGAGAGATTGATGACATCTTCTTTATATGAGCAATTGCCAGAAGAAATAGTGCGATTTCATACGGTTACTTTACCTAAAGTTTGGTTAACGTTACTTGAAGAAAGGGAGAACAGCGGTCAATTTGTTTCCGTGTCTGATTGGCATAGGTTTAATCGCGAGAAGACAAGGAGAGAGCTATTGATGAGTTTATCTTCAGATCCAGCATTAGAAATAATAGTGCCGGGAAATAACAGTGAATTAATGAGGTTAAGGAGAGAATATGCAGCAACGGCAGAATTGTTAGGAATTGAAATTAAAGATAGTATTGATGCGACAGGGCAGACTTTTCCTGAATTAAGCATGCCTGACCTAGATCAAATATTAGATTATTTATATAAAGAGATGAGGAGGATAATGGGAGACAGGGATGCGATTAATTTAATAATGGGAATTAGCGGTGATTTAGATTCATCAGCTCAATTAGCTTTATTATCCGAGGTGATTAAGAGATATGACCTTCCTTATAAGATTCATGCTTATTATTTAAAAAAAGATCATCATAACAGCAGATTTAGAAGAATAACACAGTTAATAAATCATATAAACAGCCAGAGAGAAAGCGGAATTGTTCAATTGCATGTTTATGAAGGATTATATACATATGAGCTAATGTTACAGTCTTTAGTTTCTGAAAACAGCGGATTCGTAAAACCAAACGGGGAGGTAGCCAAACAAGCATTGAGATTAATTATTGCAGCTGCCAGGGATGCGATGGAAAAAACAGGGGTAGTAGGGAGCGAGGCTGAAAAACGTCATAGAAAATCCAGCGGAATTGAGAAACCAATAGATGAAATTACAAAACTAGCTTCGCTTTTAACAAGTAAATCGACGAGAAATCAGCTGGTTAATTTTTTTAGATCGATAGGTAGAGATAATGCAATTGTGACCTCAGGTCAAATATTAAATTTCATATTAGAATTGCTGGGTGATGATGAGAGACTTAGGCAGTCAATAGAAGAGGCGATTGATAAAAGAGAACAGTCCAATTTAATTCATGAAATGCTGGTGGCAATCAGGGGAAATTTATGCAGAAGATTTGATTATCCGTTAACAGTCAGCGCACAGCAATTATCTGAGCTTACAACTGAAAATTACACAACTTCAGATACTTTTGTATCATGGTTTCCTCTTTCGAAAATACCTAAAACAGTTTTAGCTCATGTATTTCAAGAATATATTTTAGGGTCAAATGGCGGAGTCAGTTTGGAAGAATGGAAAAAATTTCCAATGAAATATTTAGTACCATATTATCCGGATTTCATGCACGTAAAAGAGAGAAACGGGCAAAAAATAATTTCACGTGATGCCTGGTTTTTTCCAGAATTTAATTATGTTAAAGTTGAACATGATGCTAGTGGAATTCCTGTTGATGTATGGGATGAAATAGAACAAGTTGAAAGGAAAAATTATATAAAGATTGACGGAAGAATCCAATGGTATCTAGATCCGTACCTTCATTACTTTTTAATCAACGGGTTGTCTAAAGATACTGTCGATTATCTGATACAAAGATATCCAGCAAGAAAAACTGATATTCATCTGACCGCATTTCTACTTGCCGGAGCTAGAGAAAAGAGACAGAAGGATGCTTATATGTTAAAGACAGCCAATTTCAGGTAAGAAATAAGATATTAACTTAATACTATATGTTTTCTTTTGATTCCGTATAAATCCAAAAATCGAATTATTCTGGCAAGACTATCCGTTAAATCCGCTTCATTCATTAAAAACCAATTAGGATAAAAGGAGGCCGGTGGGAAAATTAAGCCTGATTCCTGAAAGAGAGACTTTGCTGGTTCTAAGATCTCAAAATGTCTTTTATATTCTTCTAATTTACTTTTTCGGGATTTATCAGGCGGATGAGTGATCTTTCCTTCATATCTTCGGATAGCATCAAAAATCCTATCAAAAATAGAATGAGTGATTATTACATTAGGAAAGTGTTCTTTGTTATGTCCGTCAAGAACAAAAATATCTGCTAGCATCAGGATTAGACGCTCGATCGGAACATCTTGATCTTCGACTAAATTAAATACCCCATGAGCAGCAACTGATGCGTGTTCCGGAAAACCTTTCGCCAGAAGCCAACTGACAGTTCTGGCAATATGCGTAGAACTGATAAAAGCGTGCGGCTTAATTTGAAGGCCCAATTCAGTTAAATTTTTTATTGAAGGATGATTTTGAAAATATTGTAAAAAGTCAGTTTGATCAAGAGATAAGGCATTGACATCTTCTGGTGTGATAATGTTTCTTTCTCCCATATCGTGTGTAAATGTGGACGTATAAAGTAAAGGCAGATCAACTATATTTATGCCTATAACTTGTCGAGATAGGGAATTGATCTGTTCTCCAATATAAGCAGCAATCCTTGCTGTTTCAAATGCGTGGCTCAGCGGATTATAGTTTGTATTCTGCTCTACTTGGAAAAGTTTTCTTAGCATTCCTGAATTCCTAAGTTCTTCTACAAGCCTTTTTGATGATTCATATGAGGGGTAAAGCGGACCGAAATGTTCTAATTGGGACATTAAATGATGAAACACTTGTTCGTCAAGTTCGATATCCGCTTTTCTTTCAAAAATACTAACTCTATACAAATGATCCTGATAGCCTAATTCCCAAGCCAAGTGAATAATATCCGGCCAAATTTTGGCAGCACGAATAAACTTTTTTGTATAAAGACGAGTCATTTTTATTTCATCCGGACTAGGTTGATAAAATATTTTTTCTAGTATTTCATCGGGAACTTCTTTAGTTAGACGAGTAAGTGAAGCTATAAGTGGATGATTAGGAGAGTATTTCTTTCTATATTCATCAAGGCGTTGTAAGAGAATATCTCTAAGGGTTTTTACTACTTCCGGTGTATTTCCTCTGACTTCTGCTAATTTGGGAATAAAAGAACTTAATATTTCAGCAGTAACTCGATCATCTTGGAAGAAGGTTTTAAGATATGGATCCAGATGGTGACCAAATTGATTGAGTAATGTTTCTAGATATAATTGATTTAGACGATCTTCACTGGTTGTTGTTCCAGCGATTAGTTTCCCCGCATAGATGTCCAAATTGTCAACCCTCCCGGATCTGAGATGAATGATAGGAGTTTCTAAGGTAAGTGCTCTTTTCAGGTCTGAATGTCTTAAATATGTTTTATATACTCCCAGCATTATAAACTCTCCGAATCCAGTAACAGGAAAAGGAAATTCTGCAGCCAATTTCCCTGTTAAAGAAAAGTTTCCTTGGTCGAATATCCATTTATCCGGAATTCTGGTATCAGGAAGTTTAAATCCCGTTAGTGGTACTCTGGCCAAGAAATGATTAATTATTTCAGGTAAAAGTTGGAAGGCTTCTCTAACTGTAATTTGTTTGAATGTATCTGTCTGGTAGTCATAAATATGGTATGGACTGGGATTGTCCTGAATAAATTCGTTTTGAGCGGTTGTAATAATATCGGTAGCTATTTCCAGTGCAGATTTGATAAGTGCTGTTGGATTACCCGTTGTTCCAACATATTTCCCTCCTACAAATTGAGTTTCAGGATCTGAAAAGAGAATTTTTCTTTCTTGCAGAAAATCGTAGCCGGTAAATTTTGGTAATTCATCATCTACTACCATAGATCCATAGACAATGTCGTCATCATTTAATGTAAAAATTGATCTTTCCAAAGGAGTTTCAGATCTTCCTGCAAGATAGGCATTTAATAGTAAGGCGACATTAGTAGTTGATTTGGGTCCGCCGCCAAGTGATGAATAGTGTTCTCTAATCCATTCATCGGAAAAATTAAGAGGATTATCATCCGGGGTTTTGACTTCAAATCTATCAGTTAAAAGTAGTTGTAAGGATTGAGCAATCCCTTTCCTTCCTTCTAAAGAAAAACCATTATTTTGTGCTTTTTGAAGTAATATATTCCTTAGTCTACCGATAATTGTTGTTGAATCCTGAAAGTGGGTGGCAAGTAATTCAATGGGAAGGCCGGATTCGGCTGCTAATGTTTCCACTACCTGATTATTTTGTTGTCTTATTTCTTCGGAGGTGGAATCATCAACTACTCCAAATCTTAATCTTTCAGAAAAAGATGATTTTTTAACCATTTCTATGGCTGAGGTTAAGAAGCGGTGAAGGAGATGGGGAGCATTAGCTGTTTTTACTACTATGGTTTGGCCCAGCATGTTTCTGGGATCATTACCATTTTCAAGGTTTTCTGATACTCTTTCTGATACGTCATGGAGCCTTGAATTTATAAATTCTTGATTCCATGGAATATTTAGTGGTTGAACAAGTTGATCTTTTCTTTCGATATGTGACATAAACAGTATAAACGGTAAGGACTATAATATTATAGGCTTAGATGTCAAATATTGGGTTGTTACACCAGTTTTTCCTGTTGAGGGGATTTTTTGGAAGGGAGATTGAGGTGGCGGTAGGCTTTGTCGGTGACTTCGCGGCCGCGGGGGGTTCTCTTGAGGAGACCGGTCTGCATGAGATAGGGTTCAATGACTTCTTCGAGGGTGCCGATGTCTTCAGAAAGAGTGGCGGCCAGGGGTTCGATACCAACGGGGCCGCCATCATGTTTTTAAATTAGGGCTTTAAGTAGCCGGCGGTCAGAGTCATCAAGGCCGAGATTGTCTATTTCCAGGAGACTAAAGGCTTCATCGAGAACAGATTGATCAATATTTTCCTTGCCCTTAACTTGAGCGAAATCGCGGGCGCGTTTGAGGAGTTTGAGGGCGATACGGGGGGTGCCGCGGGCGCGCTGGGCCAACTCTTTTTTGGATTGAGCAGCCAGTTTAAGTTTTAATTTTTTAGCGGCATTTTCGATAATTATTTCCAAAGCATCGGGAAGATAGAAATTCAATCTCTGAACGATGCCGAAGCGGTCCCGCAGGGGTGCTGACATTAACCCGATTCTGGTTGTGGCACCAATGATGGTGAATTTAGGCAAGTCGAGACGCAAAGTCCGGGCTGAGGGACCCTTGCCGATGACAATATCCAGAGCATAATCTTCCATAGCGGGGTAGAGAGTTTCTTCAACCACTTTATTAAGGCGGTGGATTTCATCAATAAATAAAACATCTCCCGGCTCAAGATTAGTGAGAATCGAGGCCAAATCGCCCGATCTTTCGATGGCCGGGCCGGAGGTGATCCTTATATTAACACCCATTTCTTTGGCGATGAGATGGGAGAGCGTGGTTTTGCCTAAACCGGGAGGACCATAGAGCAGAATGTGTTCGAGAGACTCTTTTCTTTTTTTGGCGGCTGTTAAGGCTATATGGAGAGCATGTTTGACTTTCTCAGCGCCAAAAAATTCACTCCAGTGAGAGGCGCGCAATGATGTGAATAATTTTTCCTCTTCGGGAGTAGGAGATTCCGTTGACGGAGTTTTTGATTTTATGTTTTCGTTCATTTATTTCTTGCCTAAATACTTTAGTGTCTGTCTGATTTTGTCGGAGGTGGTGCCTTCGAAATCTTTAAGGGATTTGATGGCTTCTTTAGCTTCATTAGCCGAGAAACCGAATGATTTAAGGGCATCGATGATTTCTTTGGTTTCGCCGGTCTCAGCAGACAGATCAAGTTCGCCGAGACTGCCCAGTTTTGGCCGCAACTCGATCATCAGTTTTTGGGCATTTTTTTTACCCAAACGGGGAACTGCAGTAAAAAAAGAAATATCTCCTTTGACGATGGCTTCTTTTATTTTAGTCAGTTTCCCAATGGAGAAGATGGAAAGAGCGAGTTTGGGGCCGATGCCGGAAACGGTAAGAAACAGTTCAAAAAGGGCCAGATTTTCCGGATCAGCAAAACCGTAGAGATCGAGAAGGTCATCACGGATGTGGGTATAAGTATAAAGCGTAAATGGGCGGTCGATCATGGCGCCAGTTATCAGATCAACGGGAGTATGGACTTTGTAGCCGACACCGCCGGAAGTTTGGATAATCAGATAGGATGAGCCTTTGAATTTAACTGTGCCTTCGAGATAAGCGATCATTTTATCTGCGAATTTATTTTATACGAAAAACAATGGGTTAAAGCAATAGCGGCGGCGTCGGCGACGTCGTCGGGGGAGAGGATTTCGGGCAGTTTTAAGATTTGTTTGACCATGGCCTGAATTTGCTGTTTTTCGGCGCGGCCGTAACCGGTTAAGGACATTTTGACCTGGAGAGGAGTATATTCGAAAATGGGAATCTTATTTTGATGTAAGGCTAGCTGGACAACGCCCCGGGACTGGCCGACGAGAAAAGCGGTTTTAGCATTGGTATTAAAAAAGAGGTTTTCCAGGGCAGCCACATCAGGCTTAAATTTGTTAAGAATTTTGTTCAGTAGTTGATAAATGAGGGAGAGGCGGGCGGAGAGAGTCTCGCGGGGTGGAGTAGTAATAGCGATAGAGCAGAGTAGCGATTGGCTGCCTTTATCTTCAGAGATTACGGCACAACCGGTGATGGCGACCCCGGGGTCGATACCAATAACAATCATACAGGCGGATTATAGCATTTTGCTTCCATGATAATTTTGTTTGATTCTGATGATGGAGGTAAGCGACTGGAGGTATTCTTTGAGGCTGATTTTGGTTTTGCCCAGTTTGCGGTTAACAAATGTGGTAGGGACTTCGACGAATTTAAAACCGTTAAGGAAAAGTATATAGGCAGTTTCGGAAAGGGTGGTGTAACCTTTTTCAGCCGGATTAGTCATGACGATAATTTCGGCTGCATATTTGGGATAGAGCCGGAAACCATTGGTAAAATCGTGAAGGGGAATTTTGAGAATGGTTCTAATGTAAAAATTAGCCAAGATACTCAATATCTGGCGCCAGTGTGGCCAATTGACGGTTCTCGCGCCGGGAATATAACGAGAACCGATGACCAGGGTATGGGGATCTTTTTTAACTAGGAGCCGTTTTATTTCTCCGGGTACGTGGGAGAAATCGGCGTCCATTTCCAGATAATAGTCAGTTTTACCGATAATTAATGCTTTTTTTAATCCGTCGATGACAGCAGAACCGCGGCCTAATTTACTATGGCGTTGGAGTAAATGAACATTTTTATTTTTACGGGAGAATTTTTTAATAAAATCGGAAGTTTTGTCTTGAGAATTGTCATCAACAATAAAAATATTGGAGGCGGGATAAAGATTTTTTAAGACGGGAAGGAGAGTAATTAAATTCTCTTTTTCGTTATAGGTGGGGATTATGATGGAGAATCTGTTATTTAACGGCATGCGGATATTATATATTATTAGATAAAATGAGTTGGCAAATATACCTACTAATAAATTTGGGTGCGGGTGCAGTAAGAGAATTCTATTATAAAAAAATAGCCGATAGAGTTGATCCCTTGGTTACCAATTTTTACTTTTCTTTATTTATGGGACTGATGTTGTTGTTTGCCCATTTTGTTAAATACGGATTTTGGCCGGAGATAAATTTTCGGTTTGCTGCAACAGGACTATTATTTATAATCGCTTTTGTTTCATATTTATCAGCAGTAAAATTTTCATTGACACAGTCTATATTATTCCAGTCTTATTCGATTTTGGTAACCATAATTTTAACCGCCCTTTTTTTGGGGGAGGGAAAATATTTAGATATATCTAAGACAATCGGTCAAAAGGCAGTCGGTGGGGGATTATTAGCTTTAGTCTCCATTTGGTTTTTACTTCATCCGGATAAGAGACGGGAAGAGAAATTGGAAAAGAAATGGTTTTTTTATATTCTAATGACTATTTTATTTTTTGGAATTGGGGCATTTCTGACTCTTTTTTTTATCCAGGAGAGTAATTCATTGACAGTTTTAACGAATCAGACCCTACTTATGTCTCCTGTTTTATTTTTGATAAATATATTAACAAGGAGGAAGGTAATTTTAGACAGTCATCTTACCAAGATGATTTTATTTGCAACGATTGCGGCAACAATTGCAGTCGTTTTCTTTTATCAAGCACTGGAATATGTTCCTGCGACAAATTTGTTACCGTTACAGCAAGTTTCATTAGTAATTATAACCATGTTTACAGGCATAATATTTTTTAAGGAAGTCAGATTTTTCAGTGGAAAAAGACTTTTAGGAATGATATTAGGACTTATGGGAATACTACTGTTAGTGACAAGTTAAGGGGATTTGTTATATATAATAATGTATATGCAAACAACTGATAATCAGGAGGAAGTTTTTGATATTGTTGATAAAAGTGATAAAGTTATTGGACAAGCTAAGAGAAGCGAAGTTCATCAGAAAAAGAATTTAATACACAGAAGCGTGGCGGTAGCGGTAGTTAACAGCAATAATAAAATTTTTTTGCAGAGGAGGAGCATTACTAAGGATACAGATGCTTTGAAATGGACCATTTCCTGTTCAGGGCATGTGCCAGCAAATGAAAGTTATGAACAGGCGGCCAGACGGGAGTTAGACGAGGAATTGAAAATCACAAGAGTCAATTTAAACTATCTGACAAAGTATCTTTATGAGTCTCTTCAAGAAACGGAGATAACAGTTCTTTATAAAGCACAGTATGACGGACCGATAACCATAAATATCGAGGAAATTTTGGAAGGAAACTTTTTCAACCGCGAAGAACTGGTTAGAGCATACCAGACAGGAAAATTGGAGATTAATCTTTACGGCAAGCTGGCACTGGAAAAATTGGGTTGGTTAAAGTCAAATTAAATTTGAAGGAGGTATTTATTATGATGAAAATCAATACGTTTAAAAATGGCTTAAGACAACTGGACAAAGCCAATAGGGTATTGAAATTGTCCGAATTCAAGATGGAGAGGTTAAGGAAGCCGGAAAAAATCGTTTCCGTATATTTTCCGGTGGAAATGGATAGAGAAGGGAAGAAAATTTTTCACGGATACAGGGTGCAATATTCAAATGTCAGGGGTCCTTATAAAGGCGGGATACGCTTTCATCATCAGGTAGACATGAATGAGGTAATGGCTCTTGCCTTCTGGATGGCGATTAAGTGTGCCGTGGTTAATATTCCCATGGGTGGCGGGAAGGGCGGGATTGAAGTTGATCCGAAAAAATTATCGGAAGCAGAATTGGAGCGTTTAAGCAGAGCATATGTTCGGGCAATTGCTCACGATATCGGTCCAAATATAGACGTACCGGCACCGGATGTTAATACATCTCCCAAAATTATGGCTTGGATGGTTGATGAGTACATTAAAATAAAACTCAAAACTTCCACCTTCGCCGAGGCTTCGGCGGACAGGCAAAACTCAAAACTCAAAACTGAAGAAAAAAATAGGTTACTGGGGACGTTTACGGGGAAACCGGTGGAGAAGGGTGGAAGTTTAGGCAGGACAGAGGCGACAGGCAGAGGAGGATTTTACGTTTTGCAAGCGCTTTTAGAAGAACAAAAAACAAATATGACAGTAGCAGTACAGGGATTTGGCAATGTTGGCTATTATATAGCTAAATTTTTAAACGAGGCAGGTTTTCGGATAGTGGCCTTATCAGATTCAAAAGGCGGAATTGTGGTAAATAATATGGAAAAAGACAGTTTTAATCCGGAACTTGTCTTGAGCTGTAAAAAAGAGAAGGGGACATTGGCTTCCTGTTATTGTGTGGGATCCGTTTGTGATTTAGAAAATGGGAGAACCATTTCCAATGAAGAATTGTTGGAATTACCGGTTGATATACTGGTTCCGGCAGCTTTGGAGAACCAAATTACCGGAAAGAATGCAGCCAGAATAAAGGCGAAAATAGTATTGGAAATGGCTAACGGGCCGACCACGCCGGAGGCGGATGAGATTCTTCACCGTAAAAAAATTACAGTTGTTCCAGATGTATTATCCAACTCCGGGGGAGTGACAGTGTCTTATTTTGAATGGCTGCAGAATTTGAATAACGAACAATGGAGTGAAGAGAAGGTTAATCAAGAGTTAAAGAAAAAAGTCGTCTCGGCTTTTATCGATGTTTTTAAGGAAGCTAAAAAGCAGGGAACTGATATGAGAACAGCTGCATTCGTTTTAGCCATACGGAGATTGACGGAAAACCATTGACCGAAACGGGAGTATCCAAACGGGAGTATCCTTCTCCATGTCAAACCAATTTAGAAATGTCGCTAAATTTCCAAAATAGAAATGTCATGTTTTGTAATCTTAGTAATCT
>MFJM01000027.1 GCA_001779205.1 Candidatus Gottesmanbacteria bacterium RIFCSPHIGHO2_02_FULL_39_14 | reverse complement strand
AAATAAGCAGATTCAGAGTCTGCTGTCCTACCGTTAGACGACCGGGCAATTAAACTATCTGATTTTATCAAAAACAGACTGATTTTACACTCTCCCGCTGAACCGGAAATTATTGTATCATTGGGTATTCATGAAAAAAATCGTTGTTTTTGCCGGTAATGATTGTTTATTCGAAAGAGAAAAATATTATTATTCCCTGGCCTTAACTACCGGCAGACTTCTGGCTGAAAACGGTTTCACTGTTGTCAGCGGCGGCGGTCCCGGATTGATGAACGAAGTTATGCGGGGAGCCTATCAGGCAGGCGGAAAGACTATTGCAGTCTGTCTTGAAGTTGCTGGCAGAAAACATACCGAGTTTGCCACCGAAAAATATTTTTACCAATCCTTACCCCAACGTCAGGGGAAATTATTAAGTTATGCTGATGCTTTCCTTAGCCTTCCCGGCGGTATAGGTACTCTCTATGAAATTGCCGCTGTTCTGGCGTTAAAAAGAAAAAAGGAAATAAATAAGGATCTGCCGTTGATTCTTTTAAGTGATTATTTCCAAAAATTTCAAAATCTGTTGGGTTTTATGAGGGAAGAAGGTTTTATTAATAATGATTTGTTAAATTATTATCAGATTGCCTTAAATAGTCAAAAAGCAGTTGACTTATTAAAAAAATATTTCTCCTCCATATGAAATATCGCCTGGTCATTGCCGATGTTGATGGAACTTTGATTGAGCCTAATGCCGATAAATCAACCGCGGTTTCAGAAAGACTCCTTAAAGCAGTTGAAAAATGCCAAAATCTGGGAGTCAGGTTTTCCCTAGCTACGGCCAGGTCTTTAGAATGGGTAGACGATTTAATTAGGTCGTTGAAATTAAATTCTTATATTATCCTGGATAACGGTGCCCGCATTTATGACTGTATGACTGAAAGGTATATTTTCAATACCCATATTCCTGCCCCCAAAGCCGAAGAAATAATGAGATTACTCAAACAATTTCCTTATGAAAAATTTTATGTTGATAAGGAAAAAAGGCGTCTTTATGATCCTGATAAACCGCCAAAATTTAAGGATTTGGTCAAAATTGTCATTCTTCATATTTCCCCTTATGAAGCTCAGGAAGTCTTTGAAATAGTTTCTTCGATAAAAGACATCAGGATAACCAAGAGTGTCTCCGGAGTCAATCCTGTCAAAGAATCAATCCATATTACCAATTACGACGCCGCCAAACATAAAGCCCTGAAAAGAATAATTGATTTATCAGGTATATCAATGGATCAGGTCTTAGCTATAGGAGATAGTTATAACGATTTTTCACTTCTGACTTCAAGCGGTTATAAAGTCGCCATGGGTAATGCTGTTCCCGAAATAAAAGCCATCGCCGATTACATTGCGCCTTCATATCAGGAAGACGGTGTTGCCCATGTCTTGGAAAAATTTATCCTCAAGGAAAATGTCTAAATTCCACAACCTTTCCGGTGAAAGAAAATTACAGCTTCTGGTTTTATGTGACAGACAAGGTCATCCCCTGGGCACGGCCACCCGTCAGGAATGTCACCAGGGTGAGGGCAAAACTCACTTGGCTTTTATTGCTTTTATTGTCAATTCCAGAAAAGAAATTTTACTGACCCAAAGAGGCCGATACAAATCATTATGGCCTTTGTATTGGGATGCCTCCACCATCAGTCATATATTACCGGGTGAGACTGTCGAACAAGCTGCTAATCGACGGGGTAAGGAGGAGTTGGGTGTAGATGCTCAATTTCAAAAAATCGGCTCTTTTTTTTATACAGCCAAATATCTTAATAGGGCCGAAAATGAATACTGTTATGTTTTGATCACCAAGACAGATACTGCTATAGATCCTAATCCTAAGGAAATTGCCCAATATAAAATGATAACTATTAATAATTTAAAACAGGATATTAAGCTGCATCCCAATAAATACACACCTTGGTTAAGAATAGCTTTAAATAAAATATGAAGACTGATGACAAAGCAACTTTAGCTCTTTTGGGCACGGTTTTGTTGTGGTCTTTTATGGTAGTTATTGCCAGGTGGATTGCCCTGATTGTTTCACCGATAACTATTTTATTTTACAGATTATTGATAGCGGCTGTTTCTTTTTTACCTTTTTTTATAAAATATCGTACCTGGACTAAACCTCATTTTATTAAATTAGCTTTAATATCTCTTGGTGCCACTATCAACCTGATCTTTTTTATTATTGGTATAAAATATACTTCTGCCTCAGCCAGTCAGATAATTTACGCAGCTATGCCGATCCTTATTCTACTTTTGGGTAAGTATTATAAGGGTGAGAGGCACTCTTTGAATAAAATTATTGGTGTTATAATCGGCTTCTTAGGTCTTCTCTTGATAGGCTTCTTATCTTCTATCGAAAAAGGAGAGACTATTAGCGGAACTTTATTTGGAAATATTTTGATTCTGATTGCCATGTTAGGCTGGACATCATATCTTCTTAATTCAAAAAGTTTATCCAAATATTTTCATCCGATAGAAATGGGTAGTACTTCTATTATCGTCTCATTCATCATTTCTGCTATCCTCTATGGCCTCAATCAAAATCTTATGAAAAATCCTATTAATTTAAATTTCACCTTCATATCAAGTGTTTTTTATATGGGTTTTGCCGGAACTTTTTTGACCTACATTCTTTTTCAATATGCTATTCACCATAGCTCCGCTCTCAAGGTTAGCCTGACTTCTTATATTCAGCCTGTAACCACCGCTTTTCTAGCTATAATATTTATAGGTGAAAAACTTACCTTTTATTTTGTCGTGGGTAGCATCTTGGTTCTAATCGGGGTATTATTAACCTCGTCTTATAGTCTTAATATTCTTAAAAAATTACCAATTTTTGAATAATGGGTAGTTTTCCTGTTGTCATTGATATTGAAACCCAGCATGATTTTAGGGAAGTTAATTTCGATTATTCCAAATTAAAAGTCTCCGTTGTCGGTCTTTATGATTATAAAAATGACCGCTATCAGATTTTCCGTGAAGAGAAACTTAACCCTCTTTTTAACCTTATGGAGCATGCCTCCCAAATCATCGGTTTTAATATAAGGAAATTTGATCTGCCTGTGCTTTCTCCTTACTATTTAGGCAACATCAAACAGTTCAAAGTTTTGGATCTTCTTGAACTTGTTGAACAACAATTAGGATTTAGAATTGCCCTTGATACATTAGCCAGAGCTACTCTTGGCGTCAAGAAAACTGGTCACGGTTTCCAGGCCATCAATTATTTCCGGTCTCAAGATTGGCAAAAATTGGAAGACTATTGTCTGATGGATGTCAAGATTACCAAAGAGTTATATGATTACGCCACAAAAAACGGTAAGTTAATCTATCAGTCAAGACGGGGTTTAGCCGAAGTAAAAATAGATCTTGACAAAATTGATAAAAAAATTCCTCCCGTTAGTCTGTCTTTACCCTTCTGAAATCAATCCAGACTTATTTCCACACTTTTCCTTTTATCTCTTAAATGTTTGATATATTCAACAATTACCGGTAATAAGGAAACCAAAATGATTCCGGCTATGGCAAAATGAAAATTTTCGGAAATAACGGGCAATCTACCGAAAAAATATCCGCTGAAGATAAATAAAGTTACCCAGAGAAATCCCCCGACAATATTGAAGGACATGAATTTTTTGTAAGACATTTTGCCTACTCCTGCTACAAATGGAGCAAAGGTTCTGACAATCGGTATGAATCGGGCCAGAATGATCGTTTTACCCCCGTGCTTCTCATAAAATTTTTCGGTTTTGATCAAATGTTCTTTTTTAATCAACGGAATCCGGCGCATTTCAAAAATTCTCGGACCGACTATAAATCCGATCCAATAATTTACCGTGTCTCCCAAAATTGCCGCCAGTAAAAGACAGATAAATAGAAATATTATGTTCATTATTCCGTTTCCTGCCAATGTTCCGGCTGCAAATAACAGGGAATCGCCCGGCAGAAACGGAGTAATCACTATCCCGGTTTCCAGAAAAATAATCAGGAATAATAAAACATAAGTCAAAGGTCCGAATTGTGCAATTACTAAGGCCAAATTTTTATCCAGATGGACAAAAATATCTATTATTGACTGAATTGTCTCCATACGCTAATCTTATAATTTTTTAATTATAACAAAATAAATTAATTCTCATAGACTTTAAATTAAACTAGTACTATAATACTAACAGTTAGAAACAGGCTATGAAGATTTCCAAGAAAGAAGATTTCGCCATACTCTTTATGACTGTTTTGGCGCGCAATTTTAGTCAAAAGTATATCCCCTTATCTTTTATATCCAGTCAAACCAACCTTTCACTGTTATTTTTAAAACATATAGCCCTTGATCTTAAAAATGATGGTTTAATTATAAGTCGTGAGGGAGTACAGGGAGGGTACCGTCTTGCTAAAAATCCGCAATCAATCTCAGCCGCCCAAATTCTGAGAGCTATTAACAAAGGCTTGGTTATTCCCGCCTGTGATCATAAAATTTGCCGCGTCGACAAAAATAACTGTCTTTGTTTGTCTTTCTGGAACACCTTCAACCGTCAAATGCTCCAAAAACTCCAGCATGTTAAATTGTCTGATATCGCCGGAAAATGAATCTGAAAATTAAAAACCTCACCGTTGAAATTGAAAATAAAGTAATTTTAAAGGATATCAATGTGGATATGACCGGCGGAAAAATCCATGCCCTGATGGGCCCTAACGGCAGCGGTAAATCTACTTTAGCTCAAGTATTGATGGGTCATCCTCAATATACGGTTGTCAGAAACGGTCAGCTTCCCTCCATCAAATTAGGCAAATATGAGCTTCTTAATCTTTCTCCCGATCACCGGGCACGGCTTGGTTTGTTTCTGGCTTTTCAGAATCCGGTCAGTGTTCCCGGAGTCACTGTTGCTAATTTATTAAGAACAGCCAACGCGGAAAAAAATAGCCAAGAGCCCCGTAATGGAAAAAAACTTCATAATCCCGCCTTAAGTATTATCGAGTTTAATGAATTTTTATTTAAAAAAACCAAGAATTTAAATATCGCTCCGGAATTATTGCGCCGTGGTCTGAACGAAGATTTTTCCGGAGGCGAAAAGAAAAAGCTGGAAATGCTTCAGGCGGAAATACTGGCCCCTAACTTCGCAGTTTTTGATGAAATCGATACCGGTCTGGATGTTGATGCTCTGAAAATAGTCTCGGACAGTATCAATCACCTTAAAAAGCAGGGGAGCGGTATACTGCTGATTACCCATTATCTGAGAATTCTAAAATTTACCAAACCCGATTTTGTCTATATTTTGGTCAAAGGCCGGCTAAGGCAAAGCGGTAATTACCGTTTGGCCGAGACTGTTGAAAAACACGGATATAAGCGTTGGCTTTCATAAAATATTATGTCACAGGTAATTTCACCGTTTACTGATTATCGTTATGGTTTTCATAAACCGGAGAGATATGTTTTTAAAGCCGAAAAAGGCTTAAACAAAGAGGTGGTCGAAAATATCTCTTGGCAAAAGAAAGAACCCGACTGGATGCGTCAATTCCGTCTGGAATCGTTCGGAATTTTCCGATCAAAATCTCTGCCGACTTGGGGCGGTGATCTGACCAGGATTGATTTTAATAATATTTATTATTACATCAAGCCAATTGATAAAAAAACCAACAGATGGGAAGACCTGCCTTTAGAAATTCGTGACACTTACGATCGTATCGGCATTCCCGAAGCCGAAAAGAAATTTTTAGGAGGTGTCTCAGCCCAGTATGAATCCGAAAGTGTCTACAACAGCATCCAGGCCACCTTAAAAAAAAAGGGGGTCATATTTCTGGATATGGATTCCGGTCTGCGGGAGTATCCGCAATTGGTCAAGGAATATTTCGGGACTTTGATCCCACCGCAGGATAACAAGTTTGCCGCTTTAAACAGCGCCGTCTGGTCCGGCGGTTCATTTGTTTATGTTCCCAAGGGAGTCAAAGTGGAATTGCCTCTCCAGGCCTATTTCAGGATCAATGCCGCCAACATGGGTCAGTTCGAAAGAACCCTGATCATTGCCGAAGAAGGCAGTTTCGTTCATTATGTTGAAGGTTGTACTGCCCCAGTTTATTCCACTGATTCTCTGCATAGTGCCGTTGTTGAAATATTTGTCAAAAAAGGCGCCCGGGTCAGGTATACTACCATCCAGAACTGGTCTCAAAACGTCTATAATTTAGTTACCAAAAGGATGAGGGTTGAAGAGGAAGGTTTTGGAGAGTGGATAGATGGTAATTTAGGTTCCAAACTAACAATGAAATATCCCTCGGTATATCTGATGGGAAAAGGCGCCCGCGGTGAAATACTCTCAATTGCTTACGCCGGGGCCAACCAGCATCAGGATGCCGGAGGTAAAGCTCTTCATTTTGCCCCGGACACCACCAGTAAAATTACTTCTAAATCTGTAAGTTGCAATGGGGGCCGAACCTCTTATCGGGGACTGATACAGGTTTTACCCTCGGCAAGAAGGGCCAAAACCAAAGTTATCTGTGACGCCCTCCTTATAGATGAGGAGTCCCGTTCTGATACCTACCCCACCATGGATATCCGCCTGAATGATGTTCAAATAGAACATGAAGCTACTGTTTCCAAAATCGGTGACCTGCAGTTATTTTATCTACAGAGCCGGGGTCTAACTAAGGCTGATG